>CANFGZ010000009.1 GCA_947446585.1 Chitinophagaceae bacterium
GATATCCCTTAAACGAAGGAAGGAGGAATTATGAATTATTTTTGAAGAAAAATTAGTTCCATACAAAGGACTTGGTGTATTAACCACATCGCCTGGATGCTGCCAGAAATGTAAATCAGAAGATTGGTTGTAACCATTGCCCATAAATCCTACTGGGTTTTCTACAAAGTATTCCATGTTGTCAACTTTTGTAGCACCGCGCTGCCAGCTAAACAACATTGATAAATCAAATCTTTTGTAACTCGCATTAACGCCAAATCCGCCTTTCCATGGTGCTTCCCAGGTACCAAATTCCTGTACTCTGTTGTCGGCACTATATACTGTAGTCAGGTTGCCATTGAGATCATAATATAAAGGCATTCCGGTTGCAGCATCTACCCCACCCCATTTTACTTCATAATGCGAACCTAAAGGCATTCCTTCTTTTATTAACTCAGTACCATCTTCATAAGGTTGCTCGCCTGCCAAACTTAATACACGGTTTTTGTTGTAAGAGAAGTTACCGTATACCGTTACATTCAAATCTTTCTTTTTCAACACTTCAATATTCAATGATAATTCAACTCCTTTGTTTCCTAATTTACCTGCATTAATATTTAATGCCGCATCATTTCCAAATCCACCTGCAGCAGATAATTTCTTTTGTACAAATAAATCTTTGGTTATTTTGTTATAGATATTAATGTCTCCATAAATTCTTTTATTCCAAACTTCAAAATCAACACCGAAGTTGGTTACATAAGTACTTTCCCATTTCATTTCCGGATTTCCTGCATAATTAGAATAAATAGTATTCAACCCAGAGTAGCTGCCTGATGTATAAGAATTCTGATACGGATAATCTCCGCCAGGGAAGTTATCTGCGTTACCCGAACCACCATAGCTTAATTTAACTCTTAACAAGTTAATCAGTTTTACATCTTTCAGGAAGTCTTCTTTTTTAGCATCCCAAACACCACCTATTGAATAGAACCCTTGCCATCTGGTGTCGATTGGCAATTTAGAAGATCCGTCTCTGCGGTAAGAACCGGTTACTGTATATTTTCCATCATAAGTATATCTTGCTGTTGCCAGTCCGGAAACTAATGCATTTTGAGATTTACCACCAGATACTACAGCATATAATTGGTTAACGCTGTTTCCCTGGGTAATTGCCGCCATTGTATTAGGACGCTTGGGGTCTGTACCGTAACCGGTAGCACCTAAAGATTTACTGAACTCTCTGATGTATTCGCTGTAAACAGAAAACTCCACATCATTTTTTTCTTTAAAGGTGTTTCTGTAAGTTACCGAAGGACGAACGGTTGCTCTGAAGAATCTGGTTAATCCTTCTGTTTGAAACCCTGCGTGTCCGGTTATACTGGTTGATGTTTGTCTTACATATGGCAATTTACTTCCGTAGTTTGTACTTTGAGTTTCACGGAAATCAATACCCGAAGTTAAAGCTGCGGTAATGTTGTCGGTAATTTTATAGGAACCGTTCATTCCTAATGTAGCTTTCAGCTGGTTATTGTAGTTCTCATCATATTTTGTGAGATCCAATTGATTGGCTGCTGCAAATGAAGCGCCGGTTCCTGTAGCATAAGTTCCATCGTCATTATAAACTCTTGCATAAGGAACAGTTACTGCAGATGTTAAAAATGGATTTCCTAAACTATTTGTTGTGGTTGATTGCTGAAAACTTCTTCTGGTGTACCCTAAGTTTGAGTTTACAGAAAAAGTGATTTTATCATCTGCATAATCAACGTTGTTTCTAATCGTAATACGTTTCATATCTGAACGCAAAGTGATTCCTTCTTCATTATATAAACCAACGCTACTGAACAAACGTGTTCTTCCTGTGCCACCAGACAACGTAATTTGATGATTACTAAAATTGGCATTTCTAAATATTTGATCAGCCCAATTGGTATTGATATTTTTAATAGAGTCTAATAAATGAGCGGCTTCCGATTTTTCTGCTGGTGTTAAATTAGGATATCTTGGATTTTCAGGTGAATAATAAAAACCCGGAATAGTGGGGTCGTTGGCAGCAGGACTTGCAGCGTCTCCTTGTGCAACTACAGCGCCATATTGTTTCTGAGATTCCAACAATTCGCTGGTGTTCATTGGTCTGAATGCAAAATCAGGTTTTGATTTTACACCAAATTGTGCAGCATATCCAAATTTCATTTTTCCGGCTACTCCTTTTTTAGTGGTTACTACAATTACCCCTGCAGAACCGCGTGATCCATACAAAGAAGTTGAAGCCGCGTCTCTAAGCACGTCAACTGAAGCAAAATCATTGGGATTGAAACCTTGAAATACAGATGCTTCTACAGGAATACCATCTACCACATATAATGGAGTGGATCCCCCTTGAATAGATCCTGTACCACGGATAATTATGTTTGTACCAGAACCAGGTGCACCACTAGAAGTAAGTGCGGTAATACCAGGAGCACGTCCTTGTAAAATCTGATCAAATGATCCTACTGGCTGGTTTTTTAATTGCTTTTCATCAATTTTAGTTGCTGCACCAGCATACTGAGATTTTTTTATTTTACTAATCCCCGTAACTACCACTTCTTGCATGTCTTTTGAATCTGAAGCAATCAATTTAGGAGAATAGGTTAGTGCATTCCCAATTCTAAAGGTTACTGTTTCAAAACCTAAAGAACTGAATTCTAAAACTTTCCCATTTGCTGGAACGTTAATACTGTAGCTTCCATCAGCAGCTGTAATGGTTCCTACTTTTGTACCTGCTACGGTAACTGAGGCATTTGAAATTGGTTTTCCGTTTGCATCTGATACTTTACCGACAACTGTTTTTTGTGCAAAAACACTCAACGATACAACCATCGAAACCAAAACGGTTAAGATTACTTTTCTCATATTTTTTTGATTTATGTAGACAAATGTAAGGGTGTATGTTAAATAATCATTAAAATAATTAGATTATTATTTCCTTTTTTAAGCTGGAAAGGAATGATTTTTTACAAAATTTCTTTTGCTTTATATTATGTAATAGCAAAACGATTTTAAAAAAAACACCTCCTAAAAAGGAGGTGCGCAATATTAATGAGAAGATTGTTGATTAATTTTTCTGCAACACTAATTTATAATTACCATACGGAGAACCATTATAAGTTAGCTTCATAGTAAGTGTGATATAACCTGTACAAGAAAACACATACCCTGCAACATCATTATCAAAAGCGCCCTGAGCTGTAGCCAGTGATCCGTAATCTCCAAAAGTAACCAATGGAACAGATGCTGTGCCTGTAGTCGGATCAATATTTACAATTAAGTGGTCTACAATATTTCCATAAGCAGGATTAGGCCAAACATCACTCAAGTCAATTTGATTAGCTGCAGGTCCATCAATTACATTTACCACGTCACCAGGGTACCAGTCAACCCAATCATCCTGAACTACTGTATAATTGCCGCCCACAGGTGAGGTAAACGGACAGGTTACATAAGCCTGCCATTGAAAACAAGCATTATAATTAGAGTTGGTTGCTAATGCATTTCCAGCATTATTAATATCGAAAACCCTTCCATCAGTAGTAATTACACGATTGTAGAAAGTAAAAAACTTTCCTGCAGAAAGATCAGATACGGTTACGCCCAGTGCAGTAGCTACATCCTGACTGGTTACAGAAAGAACAGTGCCTGCTCCTGTGAAACTCACTTCTTTAATTCGATGCCAAGTGGTGGTATCTGAATTTGCGCCATCTACAACGAAAATAATAATCTTGCTGATATCAGATCCGCTTTTGTCGACCTTTACCGATACTGCAGAAGCTGCATTATCATATTCAAAATTAAGGTTGCCGTTTTCAACCAAGGTAAGATAAGAACCTATACCAAGATTTTTTACATCAGACAGCGGATTTGGATTGTCTGCTTTTTTGCAGGAAGTCGCAAACAACAGAACAAAAAAGCTGAGTATTAATGAAATCTTTTTCATGTTTTAATATAGTTTTTAAAGTTTGGTCACCTGTTATTGCCTTTATTATCGTTCTCGGTTCAAAAGAGGTTGAAAATTATTGCTTTTTCAAGTGTATATTTTTCGTCTTTTATTTTATTAATGAATGAAATTATCCGGATTGTTATCCCAGAAAACTTTGTCGGCATTGAAACCGGGATTTTTTTGTGCTGGTGCATTTAGATTTCTATTTATAAAAACAGAAGGATAAAATACTGATCTGATAAATAAACCTGGTGATGGTGTTTTTACGGTAAACTGCATATCATCAGGGTATCCCGTTCTTCTGTAGTTGTTGTAAGGCTCGATACCATTTCCCCAGGCTGCCAGATAATATTCTTTTTCAATTATGGCTAATCTTTCGTTGTCATCAGCAGCTAGATCATAATTGGCTAAAACCTCATCTACATAACTATCAATATTTGCCTGCGTAGGAATGTTTACAGCAGGTACAGTAACACCCACGGTAGCCGGGAATGAAAGTACTTTTGAAATAGATCCTCTTAATCCCTCTTCAAGCAAATCTCTTGGCACGCCTGCTGAAGGCAAATTTAATTTCAAAGCAGCTTCTGCTTTTAGGAAACTGGTAAAGAAAGACATCCAGATAGGATTAATCCCTGCTCCTCTTCCTCCTCTTGTATTATTAACAGATGATCCCTGGCTGGCATCAAATTCGCCACCTGCAGGATATACACCCCATGTTGTTCTGAAAGAATTATCCGGTGGTACACCATCATCATCGCCATGATCTCTACCCCAATATCCTCCACTGGGACCAGGTAAACAGAAAGGCATTGTTGAAGGAAAATGTCCTGGTGTTAATGCGAAATAACAAGGACAAGTATTTTCATCAACGGCGGCATAATTTGTTCTCTGACGATATAAATAATAACGACGTCTTGGATCAAGACTAGTTATAGCTCCGTTTCCTTTTTCATAAGCCAGGCACCACATAAAATAAGTACCAATATAGTCGCTTACACTGTTTGAGCCTGTACTTGAATTGTTATAGTTGCTGGCATAATGCGGGTGACGACTATCGGGGGCGTTATTTACAGTTGAATATTTAAAAACAAAATCCTGATCTGCAGTAGTAATTAAATCTCCTTCTGTTAATAACTCATCAATTTGAGCAGAAGCACTTGTATCAACCAATCTGATTTGCATTAAAAATTTTAACTTTATTGTTTTAGCTGCAGTTGTCCAGTTGTCAAAATCTCCGTTGTAAAATAAGTCATTATCGGGACCTGCTGCGCTGTTAGCCTTACCAAAATTGCTGATAGCGCTATCTAAAAGTGCAAATACTGTTTTATATACGTCTGCACCGTGGTCAGCTTTTGGATTTAAATTCTCAACACCCATAATTGATTCACTGTTAGGTATGTCGCCAAAAAAATCAACCAAACTACCCAAGGTGTAGGCCTTTAATACCTGAGCCATTCCTGCATGTTTATATTTCTTTTGTGCCAATGCGAGATCAATTACTTTATCGCCGTTTTTGATTACTCCGGTATATGCTGTTGTCCAAACCCCATCAAAAGATGATGGAGCATACGCATTACTGTATAAAGGACCGAACATAACTTGTTGACGAGTCAGCTCACCTCCTACATCAGATAATGTATTGTAAACTCCTGAGAAAGAAAGCTGTGATTCATTAAGCAATAAATCAACATTCGCCTGTGATGGATCAACGGAATTGGGATTATCAAGTAAACTGTCCATTTTCTTGCAAGCCCCAAGTGAACTTACCAGAACAATTCCAAGTATTAATTTATATATTTTCATAATTCTGTTTTTATTAAGTTGTTATTTCATTAAAAAGTTACTCTGATACTTGCACCAATTCTTCTTGAAGAAGGACCGGTAATAAATTCAAGACCTCTTCCATTACTTACACCCAAGCCTGAAGTTTCAGGATCAAAATGTACATACTTAGGAAAGTTAGGCGCATAATACCAAAGATTGGTTCCACTGATGGTAAATGAAAGTGAACCGAAAGGTAATTTTTTCAATGATTCCTGAGGCATGCTGTAAGAAAGTGAAGCTTCTCTGATACGAACACATGTTGCATCAAAAATCCCTGGTTCATCTACTGCACTACCCGCAACCGAATTGTTGAAATAAGCCTGAGTAGAACTTATTTGTATATCATTAGGAGTGCCGTCCGTTTTTACTCCTGGTAAAATATATCCTAATGTTCTGTCAAACTCTGTATCTCTTGTAACACCTCTTCCCACAAGAACACTTGAAGTAGCAGAATACATATCACCACCTTTTGAATAATCAACCTGAATTCTAAATGAAAACTGCTTGAAACTTAGTGTACTAATTCCTGTAAGTTTATAATCAGGATTGGGATCACCAAGGATACTTAATTCATTGTCTGCTATATAATCTCCATTAGCTCCAACAATTCTTCTTCCTAAACTGTCTCTTAAAAATCCTGTTCCTTTTATCACCCCTAAAGGCTGACCATTAATAGCAAATGTTCCTAAATTGGTATAGCCACTTGTTCTGATTTCTTTCAGATCTTTAGGAATGCCGGAAACGTTACTTCTGTTTCGAGAAAACAAACCATCGAGTTGCCATTTCCAGTTGCTGGATTTAATAACGGTATAACCCAAACCTAATTCAACACCTTTGTTTGAAACATTTCCCGCATTTATTTTTTGCGAAGTAAATCCTGTTGATGGATCTAAATCTCTGTCAAGCAATTGGTCTTCTGCGCTTCTGTTGTAAACAGATAAATCCAGATTAATTCTGTTATCCAAAAATTTACCTTCAACACCAAACTCGAATTCTTTTATTAAAGAAGGCTTAAGACTTGGATTAGGCAATCTGTTAGAAATAGAATTGGTATTAATAGAAGTTGAAGAACTGTTCACAAACACTTTTGTGTTGATGACTAATGACGCTCTTGTATTGTATGGATCAGGGAACTCAGCACTGGTTGCATATCCTGCTCTTAACTTTAAGTAGTTAATGTTCTTATTATTCTTTAATGCCTCAATAACTGAAGTTGGAATGTAGGATACACTTACACTTGGATAAAAGATATTTCTGTTTTCTTTTTCAAGTGTTGATGTCCATCCCTGACGACCACCAACAGTAAGGTATAAATAGTCCTGATAGCTGAATCCACTTTGAAGATAAAGACCCACTGTTTGAGATTCCGATTTGTAATCCAAATTGCCACCTTCTTCGCTGGTAGCTAAATGATTTACAAAATTTGAATGATTAAGCAGGCCATACACTAATTGTTGTGTACTTGTAATGCCGGTTTCTTTGTAAATATCATTTCTGATGTTTAATCCTGCATCTAAATTCATCTTCCATTTTGAAGAGAGGTCTTTATTAAATGCAACAAACATGTTTTGGTCGAAAATAGTATTGTTTCCTGTTGAAGATCTCATGATTCCATCCGGATTGCTGTTACCTCCTTTATTTTGAGCATACAATTGATTTTCTGAGTAATTGTCAAATCCAAATCTATAGCCAAGATTTAAATTTTTCATCAGGTCATATTTAAGCTGAAGATTACCAAAAGATCTGTTTACATTATCTTCTGTAAATGAGTTGGCTAAAGTCCAGCGTGGATTTTGAATATCATTGGCCGTTCTGTAATAAACCTGTGAATGATCTAAAGGATTTTCCCATGGCAATCCCATCAAATCCACTGAAGTTGGAGTATACAATACATCTCCAAATACAGAGGTCTGACTGGCACCACTACCAAAACTTGTACTGGTTGGCGGAGCTTTTACTCCGGTAATAACATAGTTGAAGGTTCCTGATAAAGTAAATTTATTGGTAAGTTTAGAAGACCCTCCTGCACCAAATGAAGATTTTGTCATATCATTTCCAGGGGTAAATCCTACATCTTTTAAATAACTGAAATTGGCAGAAAAAGCAGTGGTTCCATTAGATCCGCCAACATTAACTGAGGTATTGGTTACATTTCCTTTTCTGAAAAAACCACTGACACTATTATAGGCTTTGTATTCGTAAGGCGCTCCCATATATTCGGGAAATGCAACATTTAAAGAAGGTCTGTCATAGGGGTGTCTCACAATTACAGGAGGATTGGAAAAAGCTCCACCCCAGTTACTGTAAAAGGTAACACCATTGCTTAAGTCAAATCCACCACCATACTTTGTATTGTATTCTGGTAAGTTTGATACTGTATTGGTAAAATAAGATTGAGAAACTGTAATCTCCGTTTTTTGAGCGGGTTTAACACCTCCGCCATTTTTTGTGGTAATCAAAATAACCCCATTTCTTCCTGACTCGCCATATAAAGTAGTTGCACTTAATCCTTTTAGGATGTTTACGCTTTCGATATTATTAGGATCCAAATCCAGGAAGCGGCTTGATGTTTGATTTCCGTAAACAAAGCTGGTGTTGGAATTTGTTTGGCCATTGAATGGAACCCCATCTACAATGAATAACGGTGTTGAGTTACCGGTAATCGTACTGATAGCTCTTACGGTAATATTAGTACCACTTCCTGATAAGCCACTTGAATTGGTTATGGTTACCCCGGCAGCTTTCCCTGTAAGCACGCGAGCGATATCACCCTCAGGCCTAAGTTCAAGATCTTTTTTGTTGATTGTTGATACGCCATATCCAAGAGCCTTTTTTTCTCTTTTGATACCAAGTGCTGTAACTACAACCTCTGGCATGGATTTCGTTTCAACTACTAATTTAATATCTACACTGGCTCCTGCAGAAGACAATTTTACATTTTGACTTGCATAACCATTGTAGCTGATTTCTAAGGTTCCTTCTTTTTTAGAAAGTTCAATAGAATAAGTTCCATCACTTCCGGAAGACGTTCCGGCGGATTTTCCTTTTAGTTTGACAGATACTCCAGAAAGAGGCTGTCCGTCTTTTGCATCTGTTATTTTACCAGTAATTGTAACCTGAGCAGAAACAACAGCATGGAACGCGATGAAAAGCGTGAAAAAAACGAGAAGTTTTCTCATAACAATTGATAGTTTATGATGGTGTAAGATGGTAATACTGAAAATTATGAAAATTTTCAGTATTAAAAATATTTTTTTTACTTCTTATTTCCGGGATTAAAAATTAATAATAAAACAGGAAGGAAAATTAAATTGGTAATAGTAGCTACAAACAAAGTTACCGAGGTTAGCCATCCTAAAGCAAAAGTGCCTCCAAAACTACTTGCACAAAAAATGATAAAGCCAGCAGTTAACACCAATGAAGTATAAATGATGCTCAACCCTGTTTGTTGCACGGTATTTTTTACTGTCTGCTGTACATCTCCGTTATAATAGGGTAATACCTGACGGTAGTTTACCAGAAAACGAATAGTAATATCAACTGCAATTCCAAGAGCAACACTGAAAACCAATACTGTTGATGGTTTCAAAGGTATGCCAGTCCAGCCCATAACGCCTGCCGTTACAATAAGAGGAATCAGATTGGGTAATAAAGAACATATCATTATTTTAAATGACCTGAACAAATACAACATACAAATGGCAATCAATAAAAAAGCCCAGAAAATACTTTCCTTCAGTCCTTTGATAATAAACTTACTCCCTTCAAGAAATGTGATACTGGTTCCTGTTAAAGAAACCTGGTAACTACTGTCAAAATACTGATTGGCTTTTTGCTGGATATCGTTTAATAAAATGGGTAATTTTTCGGTGCCTACATCTGCCATGTTTACGCTGATGCGGGTGTATCTTTTACTCGTATCAATAAATGAGCTGAGCATTTTGGAAAGGCCGCCTTTGGTATTTTCGTTCTTGGTATTTAAATAATCATTTAAAAAAACAGCTTCGAAATCACCGGGCATCCGGTAATTAGCCGAATCATTATCATTGAATCCCTGTGTAGCAAATTTTAGTCCCTCAGATAAAGTAAGCGGGCGGTTCATTTCACTTTTGGAGGCTATGTACATAGCCAGTGAATCCACTTTATAAAAAGGTTTTAGCCCACGAAGGCCTCTTCTTTTCTTACTGTCGACAACAATTTCTAATGGCATAATGCCTCTGAAATTCTTCTCAAAAAATTTAAGATCGGTATATATTTTATCCGTTTTGGGTAAATCATCAACGATAAAAGCCACTGATTTTAATTGAAGAATGCCTGCAATTGAAAAAAGAACAACTATTGCAGTGGTAATTAAAATTGTTTTTCGGTGGCCGAATACCCATATTTCTACTTTGTTTAAAAACTTCACTATCCATTTATTTTCCAGATAACGAAGCTGGGGCTTTCCCGGTACTGGCAGATAACTCAATACTGATGGAAGCAGAACAAATGAAATCACAAAGATGAACATGATGCTGATGCCAGAAACCACGCCAAACTCTTTCAATACAGCGCTTTTGGTAAGAGCAAAAACAGCAAAACCAATGGCTGCAGTTATGTTGCAAAACAAAGTAACAACCCCCATCTTGCTCACCATATCAATCAAAGCATTTGATTTTCTTTCTTTTTCATTGGTTTCCTTACTTTGAATATAAGAAGTGTGGTATTTATTAATAAAATAAATACAGTTGGGAATTCCTATTACTACAACTAACGAAGGAATTAACGCTGTTAATAACGTTATTTTATAGCCGCATAAATATATCATGGCCACAGTCCAGATAACACCAATAATCACTACACTCATTGAAATCAATGTGGTACTTATTGATCGAAAAAAAATAAAGAGAATCAATACACTTAATAACAAAGATCCTATAAGAAACAGTTTCATTTCTTTCTGAATTCTTTCGGCTACAATAGTTCTGATTAAAGGTAAACCGCTGATATGGACTTCTAATCCGGTATTTCGTTCATACATTCTCGTTGCATCCATGATTCCTTCAACTATTTTCACTCTTGCAGGCGAACTTAATGAATCCTTATTTATTTTTACCGCCATTACAAATGAAGCTGAGTCAGGGTTATACAACATCGTTTTGTAAAATGGAAGACTCATGAATACCGCTGCTGCACTGTCGATCAAAGATTGATCTTCGTAGTTGTCGGAAAATATTTTTCTGGCTATTAGTTTTTCCTGCATACTGTCTTTAACCAACATAACGGCAGCGGGAACACTTAATACATCTTCTACACAATGAACCTTTTTTATTTGTAGCGCAAGTTTTTGATAATCGGAAAATTTCTTTTTATTAAAAAACGCTTTTGTTTGAACGCCTATCACCAGCATATTGCCATCATCGCCAAAAAGGCTTTTGAAAGAGAGATATTCTTTATACTTTGGATTATTGGTAGGAATGGCGCGGGCAAATTCATAACTCAATTTTACTTTGGATGCATAATATCCCATCCATAACGTAGTGAGAAGTAATAAGAAAAGTAAGATGAGCCTATTTTTAAGAACGAAATTTGCCAAACGATGCCACATATTTAATTGATATTGATGAACAGGAAATGCTATTATTGTGCAAAGAAAGATTATTTATAAAAAACAGCAAGAATTAAATTAAATGACCCATAAAACCAAAGGCATTGTACTACGAACGGTGAAATACGGAGAAACCAGTGTGGTAGCTACGATTTTTACAGAGCGTTTTGGCACTCAAACTTATATGGTCAATGGCGTTCGAACTCAACAAAAAAAAGGCTCAAAAGCTGCCATGCTGCAGCCTGGGGCTCTTTTAGAGCTGGAAGTGTATCACAACGAACTGAAAAGTATGCAGCGGATCAAAGAATGCAGCTGGTCCTTTATTTATAATCATATTTTCAGTGATATTGTTATTAATAGTATTACGGTTTATATGCTCGAACTTTTAATAAAAACCCTCAAACAACCTGAAGCCAATAATGATCTTTTTCAGTTTTGCGAAGATTGTTTACTGTTTTTAGATCAAGCTAAAATGGCCGATGCCGCTAATTTCGCTTTGTACTTCTCACTTCAATTGCCACAATTCATGGGATTCAAGATACAAAGTCCTGAACCCGGTTTTGAATCTAATTCGGAATTGTATCTTGATTTAAAAGAAGGCATTTTTGTAACCGATAAGCCTAAACATAATTTTTTCATTCAGGGCGAACTTACAAAGCACACCATAGAATTGCTCAAAGTGATACATCCGGAAGAGCTCAATGAAGTTAAACTTAATAAAGAAATTCGGAAATTATTGCTTACCGCTTATCAACAATATTATACTTTGCATCTTCAGGATTTCGGGCAGATGAAAACGATGAAAGTGTTGCAGGAGGTGTTGGGGTGATCAGGGCCCCTCAATCACCCGAAGGGGGAATTAAGCCCCCTTAGTCCCCCAAAGGGAGATGTGTTTTGTTAGGATAGTCATGAATTTTTTTGAAATTTTGACTTTGAAATTTTGACTTTGAATTGTTTTCAGTACAACTATTCTTTTCGTATCCCAAATCACACTTCTGCATTTTACATTGGATATTTTACATTTAAAACTGTAATTAATTTAATTAGATGATGAAATAATTTCGAAATGATGTTCATCAAAACTTCTTCATCTTCCCCCCTTGGGGAATTAAAGGGGGCTGCATTCGCTATTGTCCCCAATCAACACCACACCCGGCCTTTTCCCTTTTTCAAAACTGCCATACCTTTCATCAATCTTCAAAGCTTTGGCGCCATTGCTGGTAGCCCATTTCAGCATTTTGGTAATTGAAATGTGAGGAAAATGTTGTTGCAATAATTTGATTTCTGTCATGATACTCAATTGATCATTTGAAGCCAGACTATCGGTACCCAATATCAAATTCATATCGTTTCTCACAAACATATCTACATCGGGCAGCTTATTGCTGATGTATTGATTTGCATGAGGACATAAACAAAAATACAGCGGCGAATTGTTCATGTTATAAATCGTTTGTGTATGAGCGATATCTTCTTCTTTTGTATATACATTATGTACCAGAATCAAAGGCTGATTGAGTTTAAAAAAAGGCAAAAAATATTGTAAGCTGCTTTTTCCTTTGGCAGTAAAACTATCTGCCTGTATATTTAGATTCTGATAAAAATCTAGAAAATCACCTTCCATGTTTTCATACAATTGATTTTCAGCAAGCGTTTCCTGGTTGTGCATGGTCATGATTTCGTTGCCGGCAAAAGAAGTTATTTTTTCCAGTAAAGAAGTGGATACAGAATAAGGTGCATGTGGAACAATCGAATTGAATTTCGAAATCCTTTCAAAATCATGGTAAATCTCCTGAATAGCATTGAATCTCTTGTCGGCAATGCTATCAGTAAAACCTGCCACTTCAATAAAATTCTGATAATGCAGATTGGCTTTTGACTTTTGAAAAATCGTATTTGTGGTATTGCAAATGTCTCCTACTGCTACAATGCCGTTTTTTATCATTTCATATTCGGCGGTTTCAATTGCAGTTTGAATCGCTTCGGGCGAAGCCTGCCTTTCTTGCATAATTTTCATCAAAAAATTAATCAAGCCCGTTTGCTTAGGCAATTTTCCCTTCATATGAGAAAGCTCCAAATGGCAATGACAGTTTACAAAACCCGGCGATAACATACCCGAAAATCGTTCAATGTCATCACCTGCATCTTCGTGTTTTACAATATCTGTAATTAGTCCGTTTGGGGTTAAAATCAATACCGAATCTTCGGGCAAAAGCTCGTATCCGTTAAAAATCTGATTGGCTGTTAATTTTCTATACAAAATGATGGTCGTTATGGCGTAAATTTGCGCCGCGTTGATTGTTATATAAAATTACACTATGTTAGATAAACTGGATGCCATAAAAGCAAAATTTGATAATATTGGCGTTGCCCTCACCAATCCCGAAATTGTAAGCGACAATAAAAAGTTCAGTGCAATGAGTAAGGAGTATCGAAGTCTGGGTAAAATTGTAGATGTTAGAAATGCTTATGTAAAGCTGCTTGACGATATCGAATTCAATAAAGAAGTGCTTTCATCAGACGATGAGGAAATGAGAGAATTAGCCAAAACAGAATTACCTGAAATGGAGGCGAGAAAGGAAATACTGGAAAAAGAAATCAGAAATATGCTGATTCCTAAAGATCCTTATGATGAAAAGAATGCCATTCTGGAAATCAGAGCCGGAACCGGTGGTGACGAGGCGTCTTTGTTTGCAGGAAACTTGCTGAGAATGTATTTGAAATACTGCGAAAAAAAAGGATGGAAAACAGCTATACTTAGTGAAAGTGAAGGTACAGTAGGTGGTTATAAAGAAGTACAGGTAGAAATTGTTGGTGACGATGTATATGGAACGATGAAATTCGAAAGTGGAGTTCACCGCGTACAGCGTGTACCCGATACCGAAGCTAGTGGCCGTGTTCATACCAGCGCTGCTACCGTGGCTGTAATGCCAGAAGCAGATGCTGTTGATTTTGAATTAAAAGAAAGTGATGTAAAAATGGAAACCGCGCGAAGTGGTGGTGCTGGTGGTCAGAATGTAAATAAAGTAGAAACGAAAGTTTTTCTTACTCATAAACCAACAGGAATTGTTGTTGTTTGCCAAACGGAAAGAAGCCAGCTCGGCAACAGAGAAAAAGCTATGGATATGCTTCGTACAAAATTATATGATGAAGAGGTGCGTAAAGCAGAAGAAGCCATTGCCCATAAAAGGAAAAGCCTGGTGAGCACCGGTGACAGAAGTGCAAAAATTCGCACCTATAATTACCCACAAGGAAGAGTAACCGACCACCGTATTGGACTTACTGTTTACAATTTGGACTCAGTACTTAATGGAGAAGTTCAGGAATTTATTGAAGCACTTCAGTTTGCAGAAAATGCAGAAAAACTTACAACACAACAATAGTTAAAATCATAGGGCTCATTTATAGTTGACCTTAAATAAATAATTTTGGCTGAAGCAGAAAATAAGAAAAAATCTTTTTTTGGAAGAAGAAACAAAGATGAGAAACGCGCAGAGATGAGCTTTGTAGATCATCTTGAGGCATTAAGATGGCATGTAGTCAGATCAGTTATAGTATGGCTTGTAATCACGATTGTCCTTTTCATCAAAATCGACTGGATCTTTGATAAAATAATTTTCGCTCCCGCTTCATCAAACTTTATTACATACGGTAAGCTTTGTCAATTTAGTCACTGGCTTAGAATTGGAGATGCCTTATGCATGCCTCCAATAAATTTGCAATTACAGGGAAATACGGTAAGCGGACCATTCATGTCGGCATTATCCATTTCAATGATAGGCGGCTTGGTTTTAGCTTTCCCTTTTTTAATCTGGGAATTATGGCGATTTATAAAACCGGCCTTGTCTGAGAAAGAACTCAAATATTCTAAAGGAAGTATTTTCTGGGTCTCCATTTGTTTCTTTATTGGTGCTGCATTTGGATATTATTTATTGGCTCCATTTACTTTTAATTTCTTAGCCAATTTCACTTTAGGTACTGGCGGTGCTTATAAATACATACCTACTTTAGATGATTATATTGATACCCTTAACAACATCATTCTGGGTTGTGGCATTTCATTTGAATTACCTGTTTTTGTTTATATACTCACTAAAATTGGCATCATTTCAGCAAGTTTTCTTCGAAAAAACAGAAAGTATGCGGTGCTGATTATTTTGATTATTGCAGCTGTGGTTACCCCTTCTCCAGATTGGACCAGCCAAATGATTGTGTTTGTACCTTTGCAATTGCTTTATGAAATAAGTGTTTTCATAGCAGCAAGAGTGGATAGAGAAAAGGCAAAGAAGGAGAAAGAGGAATGGAGTTAGAAAAGCCTCTCCCCAGCCCTCTCCAAAGGAGAGGGAGATTTAATTCGTGAGGGAATTTGAAAATCAGAATAGAATTTATTATTAACAACAATCAAAAATAAACACTCCCTAAAATAATCTAGTCAACCTCCCCCTTCTGGGGATCAAGGGGGCTAAATTCTCCCTTCGGGGGATTGAGGGGACTTTTAAATTATGAACTCATTCAACCTCACAAACCCCATTGCCATCGGCTGTGATCATGCAGGCGTAGATTACAAAGATGCTATCAAAACTTATTTGGAAAGCAAAGGCTTTTCTGTAGAAGATTTTGGAACGTTTACTAAAGATTCTGTTGACTATCCTGATTTTGCACATCCGGTTGCTGCTTCAGTAGAAAATAATGAAACTGCTTTTGGCATATTAATTTGTGGTAGTGCTAATGGAGTTGCTATAACTGCCAATAAACATGCAGGAGTAAGAGCGGCGATTTGTTGGGCTGATGAATTGGCTTCGTTGGCACGTCAACATAATGATGCGAATGTGATTTGTATTCCAGCAAGATTTGTTGATGAAGCCACTGCGATTAAAATGGTTGAAACATTTATGAGTACAGCTTTTGAAGGGGGAAGACATGAGGGAAGGGTGAGGAAGATTGGGTGTTAAGGAAAGCCCCCTCAATCCCCCGAAGGGGGAAGTTGATGATGTTTTGCTGGGGATTAATATTCTAAACAGCAATTCTATTCAGCAAAAACCTTTTGAACGAATTGAACCTTTTGAACCTTTGAAACATGAGTTTGTGTTTGGGGTTTGGTCGCTACGCTCGTTTGATGTTTGTGGTTTGGGGTTTGGTGTTTGTGGTTTGTTGTTGTGGATTTGCATTCTAAAATCAATTGCTATTCAACAAAAACCTTTTGAACATTTGAAACATGAGTTTGTGTTTGGTGTTTGGTCGCTACGCTCGTTTGGGGTTTGATGTTTGTGGTTTGGTGTTTGATGTTTGTGGTTTATTTTTTGTTGTTCGGAATGATGCTCAGCTTTTTGATTTTTTTTGCAAACTTCGTTCCATAGGAACGTTTCGTCTTTAGCCCGAAATGCAAATAAATATTCGTTCCGTAGGAACGTTTGGTGAATACAAATTATTATCGGTTTCATATCATTCATAAAATTTAAAAAATGAAAAATATTTTCTTTTTTGTTATCTGCATTTTATTTCAAATAAAATTATCAGCACAAAATAAAGATGCTGTTAAATACGCAACAATGGTAAATGCTGCCGGTTTAAAAACACATTTGACCATTATTGCCGATGACAAAATGGAAGGCAGAGAAACAGGCACCAACGGACAGCGCATGGCTGCTGAATATATTGCTGCCCAATTTAAAAGTATAGGTCTGAATCAACCTGAAAAAATTAATAATTATCAGCAAATATTTCCCCTTAAAAAAGATTCGGTAATTAGCGCTGCACTTTCAATAAATAATAAAGAACTGATTTTTGGAAATGATTTTTTGATTACACTTTCAGCTAATGAAACTAGTAATTTTAAAAGCGATAAAATTGTTTTTATTGGATATGGAATTGATGATCCTAAATACAGCGATTATAACACAATTGATGTTAAAGGAAAAGTAGTTTGTTTTTTTTCTGGTGAGCCTAAAATAAATGGAAACTATTTTTTATCCGCAGACGATAAACTTTCTGAATGGTCAAAAAATGGATATAGTAAAAAGCTGGAAGCCGCAACTGCCAAGGGTGCTGTTGGCGCACTTGTAATTGATGTTTTACAAAATAATTTCAGCGAAAGAACAATAAAAAGAAACAAAAAAACAAACGTTTATTACCCAAGAGATACTCATAATACAACTCGGATTAATTTCGCAGATATAAGTCATGGGCTGGGTTTTCAAATTATGGGCAGCGACTTCGACACCTTGCTTAATAAAGCAAAAAGTAATTCATTTTTGAATAAAGCCACAAAAGAAATTTCCAATGCTGTTTCATACCGTTATGATAAATCAAGTGTAACGATAAATGCCTGTAATGTTATAGGTATTGTTGAAGGTTCTGATAAAAAAAATGAATTCGTTTTTCTTACCGCTCATTATGATCACCTGGGCATACAAGATGGGAAAATTTATAACGGAGCAGATGATGATGGCAGCGGAACTGTTACTGTTTTAGAAATGGCTCATGCATTTGCCAAAGCAAAAAAAGAGGGTAAAGGACCAAGGCGTACTGTGGTATTTATGACCGTTAGTGGTGAAGAAAAAGGATTATGGGGAAGCGAATATTATTCTGACCATCCGATATTTCCACTTGAAAACACTTCTGTAGATTTAAACACAGATATGATTGGACGAATAGATACCGAAAGGAAAACGGCAGATACTTTAAATTATGTTTACGTTGTTGGCCATGATAAAATAAGTTCCGAATTGCCTTTTATCAATGAAGATGCGAATAACAAAAACACGAAACTTGTTTTAGATTATAAGTTTGATGATCCCAACGACCCCAACAGAATTTATTACAGAAGTGATCATTATAATTTTGCCAGAAAAGGAATTCCTGTGTTGTTTTTTTATGATGGCATGTTGCAATCTGATTATCACAAAACCACCGACGATATTGATAAAATCAACTGGCCATTATTCGAAAAGAGAGCGCAAATGATTTTCTATACGGCTTGGGAAATGGCGAACAGAGATGATATGCTGAAAAGGGATAAGCCTTTGCCTTGATTTATCTCTTTGTTATTAAATTAACTTTCTTTCGTCATTTAATTTTTACTGTAATGCAAGATGAAGTTTCAAAACACACAAAAAAAATATTTAAAACCATGAGTGATAAAAAGCATTCATTTTCAGACAAGGTAAAAGAAATCACTTTTGAAATATTGATTATAGTTTTTGCAGTTACATTATCCATCAAATTACACGAATGGAGTGAACATCGCCATCAGCAACAAGAAGTAAAAGAATTTTTATCCGACCTTCATGAAGATTTGAAAGAGGATATTGAAAGTTTGAAATCAACTAAAAATCAACTCATTGAAACCCAAAAAGACAAATCTTATGTTTTTAGTATAACGGAAGCAAAATTTGATAGCTTAAGAAAAAGCAAAGACAGCATTAATTTTAAATCCAATTTTGAAAGTAAAATTCCAACAATAGGAATAACAAGAAATAATATCAGCGGCAATTATGAAGGATTCAAATCCAGTGGCAAAATTGGATACATAGAAAATAAAAAAATTAAAAAGCTCATGCTAAAATATTATCAGCAATTGATACCAACTATGACGGAAGCTGAAAAATATTATAATTTGAATTTATCAAATACAGGTGACGCTATTGCTGAACTTTCAGGAAATGGGAAAAAAGGGAAAGAGATTATTTATAATCCAAAATTCAGATTTTTCTTTAATGCAACATTAGTTTGGGCATCAACCAATCAAAATTCTTATGATGACATTATAAAGATTGCTCAGGAACTTGATGTTGAAATATTAAAAGAAATAAAAAAATAATTTAGCTTTTTAAAAAGAAATTAAATTAGTATAACCCTCGTTATTACCTTTCTACCATCCAAGCACCCACGCAAAAATCAATGGGGCTACAATTGTAGCATCGCTTTCCACAATAAACTTTGGTGTATGAATATCTAATTTCCCCCAGGTGATTTTTTCGTTAGGAACCGCTCCTGAATATGAACCATAAGAAGTAGTAGAATCACTGATCTGACAGAAATAACTCCAGAACGGTACATCATGCCATTCCAAATCCTGATACATCATAGGCACCACGCAAATTGGAAAATCACCGGCAATACCACCGCCAATCTGGAAAAATCCAACGCCTTTGCCTGAAGAATTTTGTTTATACCAATCAGCTAACCACACCATGTATTCAATACCACTTTTCATCGTGCTGGCCTTCATTTCATTTTTAATAACATAAGAAGCGAAGATATTTCCCATAGTGCTGTCTTCCCATCCTGGAACGACAATTGGAATATTTTTTTCAGCGGCCGCAAGCATCCAGCTGTTCTTTGGGTCGATTTCATAATACTGTTCCAACACCCCACTCAACAACATTTTATACATGAATTCATGTGGAAAATAACGTTCGCCTTTTTCATCAGCATCTTTCCATAATTTATGTATGTGCTGTTGTAATCTTCTGAATGCCTCTTCTTCAGGTATGCACGTATCCGTTACACGATTATAATGGTTCTCTAATAAATCCCATTCATCCTGCGGACTTAAATCACGATAATTAGGAACTCTTTTATAATGAGAATGAGCAACCAGATTCATGATGTCTTCTTCAAGATTTGCTCCTGTACAACTGATGATCGCCACTTTATCCTGACGAATCATTTCGGCAAAACTCAATCCCAGTTCAGCTGTACTCATCGCTCCGGCAAGGGTAACCATCATTTTTCCCCCTTCCATCAAATGCAATTCATACCCTTTTGCTGCATCCATTAAAGCGGCAGCATTAAAATGACGATAATGATGAAGGATGTATTGTGAAACGGGACCTTTTTGCATGTAATAAAATTTAGAGGGCAAATTTAAGGGTTTATATGGCGTTAAGGAAAAAATTGGGAGCGAATGTTTTATTTCGAAATAGCACCGGTCTCCAGACGAAATGGCGCCGGTCTCCAGACCGGTGTCTAACAGAACTTTCGGACTTTGTCCGACGTGATGGTAATTCTTTGTTTCTAAAAGTGTATTCAGACTATGTTTATTAAACCTGAATGAAATTTATTTTCCTCATTAAAAAAAGCAAGCCCACGGTATAAACCATGGGCTTGCTCATTTAAAATTAACACTACTAATTACAAAATCTATTTTTTTGAAAAGCGTGTTCAAGATATTACTATTCGTCAGTTTATTATTTAATTGGGTTAATCTCCTCAATCAGATTCTTCGCACCACCCAATTTATCGATACACCACAAGACATATCTCACATCCACACAAATGGTTCTGTTTAAATCTTTATCGAAAGCAATCTTATGACTTAACGCCTCATAATTTCCGTCAAAAGCCAAACCAATAAGATTTCCATTTCCATCAATTACCGGACTGCCACTATTGCCTCCTGTTATATCATTGGTAGTGATGAATCCTATAATCAAATCATTTTTGCCCTTGTCGATATATTGACCAAAATCTTTTTTCTTAAACAATTCAACTTGTTTAGAAGGTAAATCAAATTCATAATCACCTGGAACATATTTTTCCATAATGCCTTTTGCCGTTGTTACATAATCACAGAAAATTGCATCTCTGGGTTTATAACTTTTTACATTTCCAAAACTAACTCTCATGCTGAAGTTGGCATCAGGATACATTTTAGCGGCAGCAACTGGATTTCTTTCCATAATACCTTTTAAATAACTTCTGCCTAACTCATTATTCTTATTGTTAAACGCGGTGAATAAAGGTGCATACTTTGTATTGTAGTTCTTAACAAAAGATGCCGCAAAATCAAAAGCGGGATCAGCCTGCAAATCAATGGCCGTAGGCTTCGCAATAAAGGCGGCCCATTTGTCGTCATTAAAAATCATTGTGCCGGCAAATACACCCAACGCCCATTTTTTATAAGTTGCCTCGTCATTAAGATCTCCATAAACAGCTATCTTATCAAAGGCTCCTGTAGGATGCTGGCTTTTTTCGATATCCTTATAAAAAGCCATCGCCACATCAGCAAGAATATTTTTATCGCTAGGCTGATCTTCAGATTTTATAAAATTCTTTCTTGATGCATCCGCAGCGTCAACAGCTTTTTTTATTTCATCGGGCGTAACTCCGGCTTTTACCAAAGCACCTTCAAGCGCCATTAATGAAGAAGCAAATGATGATAACGGTGAGCCTAAAATGCCTTCTCGTAAATACTGACGATGCTTGCTGTATGGAGTCCATGCGGCATAATTTTTTTCATATTCAACAAAAATATTTTCATATTCTGGTTTCCCTTTTGCCCATGTAGAAAATTCAGTTTCAAATTGTTGTTTCTGTCCGTAAGTATTGAATTTTATCAACTGCTTGGTTTCGCCATCAAAAAATTTCCAGTAGTTGGCAATTCCTGCATAATCAGAAGCGAGCTTCAATTTTACCGCAGGATCTTTTATCATTTGCTCATGCATATATTTCAAACGCATGTCTCTTAAAGCTACCAATGACGGGTTTTCAATTTCATTTTTTAATTTGATACCATAACTTGTTTCATAACGGTTGGTACCTCCGGGATATCCATAAATCATCGCATAATCACCATCTTTAATTCCTTTGATACTTACCGGTAAAAACTTTTTTGGTTTTAATGGAACATTGTCTTTACTGTATTCTGTAGGCTTCCCGTCTTTTGAAGTATATACTCTGAAAATAGAAAAATCTCCGGTATGTCTTGGCCATTCCCAATTGTCGGTATCTCCTCCAAATTTACCAACACTTTCAGGAGGTGCACCTACCAGACGTATATCCTTGTACGTTTTATAAACATACATGATGTACTGATTGTCTTTAAACATGCTGTAAATTCTACCAGACATTCCATTTTCTTTATCGGCAACTTTATCAGTAATGCCTTTATATACTTCCTGTAATTTTTTTGTTCTTTCTTCCCAAGTCAACCCTTTCAATCCTGCTTCTACTTGAGCGGTAACATCTTCAATTCTATCTAGAAATTGAACGGTTAGTTCAGATTGAATTTCCTGGTCTTTATTGTAAGCATAAAACCCATCTCTCAGATAATTATTCTGAACACTACTTGCTTTGGCAATCGCATCATATCCACAATGGTGATTAGTAAAAATCAATCCCTGATCACTTACAATCTCACCTGTACAGCCACGTCCAAAAATAATAATGGCATCTTTAAGTGACGCTTTGTTGATAGAATACAATTGTTCTTTGGTGAGCTTCAGCCCTCTTTTCACCATATCATTATAAACTTGCTTGCCTAATAACATAGGCAACCACATTCCTTCGTCGGCTTTTACGGCAAGAATACTTACAATGAGAAACAGAGATAACAGTAGTTTTTTCATCTTTACGATTTTTTAAATTTTGAGTGAATATTTGACTTGGGCTTGAATTTTTTCAGATGACAAACGTAGCTATTTTTGTTAATATTCTTACACAAGAATTTCTAATCAAATTATTTATATGTTGCAAAACTTAAATAATATATTGATGTACAGTATTAATTAGATTGATTATTTATTACTGTTATTAGCTGACTAATAAAATTTATATTTGCAGTCTTATTTTAAGAACAAATAATGGCCATTTTCGACATAAAAATACCAAATTCTATTGCCAGGGCATTAAATATTCCTATTCGTAATGCCCGAAGACAACAGATTAAGGTATTGAAAAAACTGCTTCGTAAAGCCAGATTTACACAATTTGGGCAAAAGTATCTTTTTGACGAGATTCTTTTAAGCAAGCATCCAGGAAAGAAATTTCAACAACTGGTTCCTACTTGCAATTATGAAAAAATATACGCCGACTGGTGGTATAAAACCCTTGATGGAACTCCAGACGTTTGCTGGCCTGGCGTTATTAAATATTTCGCACTCAGCAGTGGTACCAGTGAAGCTTCCAGTAAATATATACCTGTTACCAAAGAATTAATCAGAAGTAATACTATAACCAGTTTCAAACAATTGCTAAGCCTTACGAAATATGAAAATGTTCCAAAACGGGCAATAGGAAAGGGCTGGTTAATGCTGGGGGGAAGCACTCAGTTGCAAAAGGGAGCAACCTATTATGCTGGTGATTTGAGCGGTATTCAACAAAAAAACATTCCGTTTTGGTTTCAGGGTCTTGGTCTTTACAAACCTGGAAAAAAAATAGCGAAAGAAAAAGAATGGAGCAAAAAACTGGAAGAAATTGTTGAAAAAGCACCCAGTTGGGATATCGGATTTATTGTAGGAGTACCTGCTTGGTTGCAGTTGTGTATGGAAAAAATTATTGAGAAGTATAACCTTAATACCATTCATGATATCTGGCCCAATCTCGCTTTTTATGTTCATGGAGGTGTAGCCATGGAGCCTTATAAAAAAGGGTTTGAAAAGCTTTTTGGAAAACATGTAACTTATATAGAAACTTATCTTGCCAGTGAAGGATTTTTAGCGTATCAGAGCAGACAGGATACCCGAGGAATGCAACTGGCTTTTAATAACAATATCTTTTTTGAATTTGTACCTTTTGATGATAATAATTTTGACAGCGAAGGAAATATTGTAGACAACCCGGAAGTTTTCATGATTCATGAAATTGAAGAGCATAAAGATTATGCCATACTGATTAGTACAAATGCCGGAGCCTGGAGATATGCTATTGGAGACACCATTAAACTTATAGACAAAGAAAGAAATGAAATTATCATTACCGGCCGTACCAAACATTTTTTAAGTTTAGTTGGCGAACACCTTAGCGTAGACAATATGAATAAAGCTATTGAATTGGCTACTGAAGAAATGAATATTTACATTCCTGAATTTACAGTTTCAGGTATTCCTTATGGCAATTTCTTTGCACACCAGTGGTATGTGGCATCAGATGACTTTATTGATGAAGAACTGCTTGCACAAAAAATTGACGAGCAATTAAAATTGCTAAATGATGATTACGAAGTAGAAAGAAAACATGCTTTAAAAGCCATAAAAGTAAAGGCATTGCCACCCAATACATTCATTGACTTTTTAACGATGAAAGGAAAGGTTGGTGGACAACATAAATTTCCAAGGGTTTTAAAAGGAAAAATGTTTGACGAATGGCAGAAATATTTAGAATCTACTTTAAAGAAATAATTTTTTCGCAACAAATACTTAACCATGGTTGATGCCATTGTTTCTGGCTTTCTTTTGGGTTTTGCACTTTTATTTTCAGTTGGCCCAGTTATTTTTACCATCATTAAATTACGCATCAACTACGGAATATCAAGTGCTTTTTATTTTATTAGTGGTGTATGGTTGAGTGATATTATCTGGGTTTTTGCAGCCAATTTTTTTAGCGGACTTTTAGGAGAAGTAATTACTTATAAAAAAGAAATCGGTATACTAGGTGGTATGTTTTTGATAGGGCTTGGTATGTTTTATCTTTTTTTTAAAAAATATCATACCAAAGAAGAGATGGACAATGGAATAAAAATTGTAGGCTCCACTTACGCAAGATTATTTGCAACCGGATTTATTATCAACACGCTCAACCCTGCTGTAATAGCCCTTTGGCTAGCCTCTTCCACTAAGGCGCTCTCAAATACATTTGATCAGCGAGTTATCATTTTTTCTATCTGCCTTTTTTTAAACATGAGTGCTGATATCGCTAAAATTTATCTGGCCGGTAAATTAAGAAACAAACTGACCAATAAAAATATTGGAATTATCAATAAAATATCCGGATTGCTTTTTATTGCATTTGGTATTGCAATGCTGATTGGAGCACTGTATCATTAATCTTAAATTCATTGCATGTTAAAGTTTCTCCTTTTTTTTATAGTTTTAATTTTTTCACTGGATAGCACTGCTCAGTCTGCTGATTTTATTCTACTGAAGAAAAAAGACAAAACCATTAAATCGTTTTATTCAGGAACCAATATTGAATTTGTAACTAAAAATGGAGTCTATAAAAATGGCACTGTGAGCAAAATAGAAAATGACACGCTCTTTATCCAGGAGTTTTTAGTTAGCAGAAGAATGACAAATTTGGGCGTCTACATAATTGATACAGCAGGTAGCTTTCATTTTAGCTATCATTACAATGACATTAAATCTATTGGCAAAGAAAAAAATAATTTTGATATGAGAGCAAGCGGTTCCAGCTTATTGGGTGGCGGCATATTGCTGACCTTGTTAAGTGGAGTTGTATATCTTACAGACCGGCAAAGATTCAGTCCTGAACTATTAGCTGCAAGTGTGACACTGGGCACAATGGGCTTCTTTATGTCAACAAAAAAAGACAATGGTATCGTCATCGGTAAAAAGAAATATCATCTAGAATATATCAAAATAAAATAATCATATTTACCAAACTATTTATTAGTTAAACAGTGTTATAATAAAATCACCAAAAAAAAGATGGCCCAAAAAACCAAAAATCAATTCTGGAGAATTCTCAAAAAGATTGCACTCATTTTATTCATAAGCCAGTTCGCCTATATTTTATTTTGCAAATGGATTAACCCTCCTATCACAATAACACAGTTGGTGAATGTTATCCAGGGAAATGGATTGAACAGAGACTATATTGATTATGAAGATATGGGACGCAATATCAAACTAGCTGTCATGGCTTCTGAAGATCAGTTATTTCCTGATCATGATGGCTTTGATGTGAAAGCGATAAAAAAAGCAATGAATTATAATGAGAAGCATCCAACACGTGCAAGAGGTGCGAGCACAATTAGCCAGCAAACAGCAAAAAATGTTTTTCTATGGCAGCATGGTGGTTTTTTCAGAAAAGGACTGGAAGTGTATTTCACATTTATGATAGAGCTGACCTGGAATAAAAAAAGAATTCTTGAAACTTATTTAAATGTGGCTGAAATGGGAACCGGAATTTTTGGTGTGCAAGCTGCTGCAAAAAAGTATTTTAATAAAGATCCAAAAAACCTGACTCCAAGAGAAGCTGCAATGATTGCCGCTTGTTTGCCTAATCCAAAAAAATTAACTGTAGTACCGCCAAGCAGATATATTTCTACAAGATCGGCAAGAATACTTTCTCAAATGAATAATCTTGAAGGTGATCCCGATATTGAAGCCTTATTAAAATAAATTGTTTATCTGCTCAATTGAATTTTGAAGTCTTGCTTCATAATCTCCATTAATATTCACCCATTGACATTGTTGATTAATAAGAATGTCTTTGTAATGATGATATAGTTTTTCTCTAGTAGCCAAATCAGGATATTCTCTAAGCTCATCTTTTTGCCATGGAATATCGGGTTCGCATAAAAGATAGAAATCGTATTTTCTGTTGACAATATGATTTAGAATAAAATGATCACAATGGTTAAAAACAAATTCACTCCATACTTTCATCACGTACATGTCGGTGTCGATAATTAAAAGTTTGGTTTTTGGCAGCCCCTTCAATACCCCAAAGGGAGAAGTTGAATGAGATTCTCTTAGCAACTGAATGGCTTTTTCTTCGTTTTCTATTTGTCCTTTGGCGATGGCGAGCAGATCATTTTGCGTATATTCGTTTCCGTTTTTTATAAGAAATTCTCTGGCAAATTCCTTTACCCAAATTGTATTATAATGAGCAGCCAGTTTTTCACATAGGGTGCTTTTTCCTGTTGACTCAGGACCAATAACCACTATTTTGAAAACATCCTCGCTCATGTTTTATTTTTAATTTTGATTTTTTACTTTTGAATACTCGCCTTCCACTCTTTATATCCCGAAACTGCCAATCCTAAAAATAAAACGTACATCAGCGTAAACAGCATGAAGCCTTTGTAAAAATTTAAAGGTATAGCTACAATATTAGACACTATCCAGGCTATCCAGTTTTCCATTTTTCTTTTCGCCATCCACCACATCGACATTACAGCTGTAGAAGAAACCAATGAATCCAAAACAGGTGTATTACTGTTGGTAAGTTTTACTAGCATAAAGTAAATCAATAGCCAACCTAACAAAAATATAGTTATCCCTATACTCCATTCTTTTTTATTACACCAGCTGATGGGATACACAAGTTGTGTATTTTTTCTTTGCACCCAATTATACCAGCCATAAATACTCATGGCAAAATAATAGATATTGAGAATAGAATCGGCATACAATGGGGGATCTGAAATAAAATAATAAATATAAGACGCCAGTAACACACCAATAATACCCGTAGGATAAACCCAGATGTTATTTTTTTTTGCAAACCATACACTGGCAATCTGCAGAATAGTACTCACCCATTCCTGCCATCTGGTTTGAACCACATTATCAATAAACTGATACCAGATTTCTGCTGCACTCATTTTGTAAGATGATATTGTATAAATAAAAAGCACTTCATTTGAAGTGCTGTAAAGAAATTAAATTATTTTTCATTTACTCCGCTTCAGCCACCACTTCTTTTACTTCAGGAATCATTCTTTTCATCATTCCTTCAATACCCGCTTTTAATGTAATCATTGATGAAGGGCATCCACTGCAACTTCCCTGTAACATAAGATTTACTTTCCCGTCCTCAAAACTTTTGAATTGTATCGCGCCTCCATCCATTTCAACAGCAGGCTTCACATAATTTTCCAGTAATTCTTTTATTCTTTTTACCACATC
>CANFGZ010000010.1 GCA_947446585.1 Chitinophagaceae bacterium
ATAAACAATAACGCAGAGGCTACTCCGCAAAGCACAACAAATACCATAAAGAATTCAAATAGATTATGAATGGTGAATCCGGCAAATTTTGGATAATGATCACTGATTTTATTATCCACTAAGAATTTAAGTTGTTCAACTGTAGGAGTCATTGTTTTGTCGAGAACAGCTTTTAAATTAATTCCAGCTCCTTCAGCGGCTTTAAATTGTTCGCCTGTTGCGGGCAAGATAGAACCTAAAGTTCCTGCCAGCGCATAACCTGATGCGTTGGAAAGAAAGAAAACACCAAATAATAAAGAAGCAAATCTTCTTGGGGCTAATTTACCAACAAGGGAAAGTCCGATTGGAGACAAACAAAGTTCACCGAAAGTTTGAATCAAGTACAACAGAATTAACCAATGTACTGCCAACAAACCTGAGTTGCCTAAATCTTTTACATTATGTGCGATGATGAAATAGCTGATAGCAATTAATAACAATCCCATGGCTTGTTTAGCCGGAGAAATGGGTTCTTTTCCTTTAGCTCTTAGTTTATCCCAAAGCATGCTAAAAGGAACTGCAAATATCACCACGAAAATTCCATTGAAAATTTGCACCATTGAAGGAGGCATTTCCCAGCCAAAGAAATTTCTGTCTGTTTGGTAATCAGCAATAAATGTAAGTGAAGAGCCTGCTTGTTCAAAAGCAGCCCAGAAGAAAATTACAAAGAATGAAACGATGTAAATAACAAGAATACGATCTCTTTCAATTTTGGTAAGTGATTTATCAGACAAGATTAATCCCGCAAGAGTAATACCACTTGAATAAATGATGGAGTAAATAATATTCTGATCAAATACATTTTTAAAAATAAACCCTAAAACCGCAAATGACAATACCGCAAGACCCAGAGATTTATTACTGAATTGAGCAGATTGTGATTCACCTTCTTCAAAATCATCAGAAGAATTTTTGGAAGGAAGATCTCCAATAGCTTTGCCATCTGGAGTTACAACGTATTTATTTTTTAAAAAGAGAAAAGTAAGAGTACCAATCAACATGGCAATGGCAGCAGCCAGAAAGCCCCATTTGAATGCAAACACATCTCTTTGTCCATTTACAACTACATCACCTACAACTGGGCAAATAAACTGACCTAGAAAGGCGCCGATGTTGATTCCCATGTAAAAAATAGTGAATGCTGTATCCAGTTTGTTTTTTTCAGCCTTTGGATATAAGCTTCCCACCATACTTGAAATATTGGGTTTGAAGAAGCCATTACCAAAAATGATGACGCCAAGTGCTACATATAAAATTGTCTTTGCGAGTTCTAAATTTGTCGAGAAAATTGAAGCACTGGTAAAAAGTAATAATTGTCCGATACCCATAAGCGTTCCGCCTAATAAGATACAGTTTCTGTTGCCCAAAAATCTGTCGGAGATGAAGCCACCCAGCATAGGGGTTAAATAACACAAGCCTAAAAATCCTCCATAGATGATAGAAGATTCTTCTTTACTGATCATCAGCGCGTTTACAATGAAAAGGGTAAGTAAAGTTCTCATTCCATAGAAATTGAAACGCTCCCACATTTCAGTTCCGAATAAAACCCACAGACCTTTAGGATGACTTTTTTGTTGGTTGATAGTATCTGCCATGTTATTTTTTTTGGTTCTTTAAAAATTATTATCTGCCAAAATACACATTTTATGATTACGTTAATCAAATTTGATTTCTTTATTTCTTCTATCGTTGTTTTTTAATCGCATTTATTTTGAATTATTCTTCTAATAACAAATTTGATGTTTAATTTCGCGCAACACTTTTTATCATGAATATTTTAATCATTGGCTCAGGTGGCCGCGAACATGCATTTGCCTGGAAAATCAAACAAAGTAAACATTGTAATGAATTGTTTATTGCACCCGGAAATGCAGGTACATCAACATGTGGAACCAATCTTGATATCAAAGTCAATGATTTTGAAACACTGAAACATGCTGCTTTGCAACATCATATCGAAATGATTGTGGTAGGTCCGGAAGATCCTTTGGTGAATGGCATTTATGATTATTTTACTGCAAACCCTGAAACCAAACACATTCAAATTGTGGGACCAAGTGCCGAAGCTGCTCAATTAGAAGGCAGTAAAGCATTTGCAAAAGCATTTATGCAAAGGCATGATATCCCAACAGCTTCTTACAAAGAATTCAATTCAGCAAATTTTGAAGAGGGCCTTGAATATATTAACAATCATTCATTGCCGATTGTATTAAAAGCTGATGGTCTTGCTGCAGGAAAAGGCGTATTGATTTGCACTTCGCATGAAGATGCTTTACATGAATTTGATCAAATGATTCGTCATGCGAAATTTGGCAAAGCAAGTAACAAAGTAGTCATTGAATCTTTTTTAAAAGGGATTGAAGTAAGCGTGTTTGCAATTACTGATGGAAAATCTTTTTGTGTACTACCTGAAGCAAAAGATTATAAAAGAATTGGAGCCGGAGATACGGGCTTAAATACAGGTGGGATGGGCGCTGTGAGCCCGGTGCCTTTTTTTGATGAAACGTTGAAAGATAAAATAGTAAGGACTATTATTGAGCCAACAATTTCAGGTTTTGAAAAAGAAAAATTAGTGTATAAAGGTTTTGTATTTTTTGGACTGATGATAGATAACGGTGAACCCTACGTTATCGAATACAATTGCAGAATGGGTGATCCTGAAACAGAAGTTGTGATACCCAGAATTAAAAACGATCTGGTAGAATTATTATCTGCAATTGATTCCGGAAATCTTAATGAAATGTTTATAGTGCAAGATGAAAATGCGGCAGCAACAACCTTTCTAGTTAGTGGGGGATATCCCGGAAATTATCTAACAGAAAAAGTGATAAGCGGCCTAAATCTGATAACAGAAAATGAGTCATTATGTTTTCATTCCGGAACTAAAAAAATAAATGAAAAAATTGTAACTAACGGAGGAAGAGTAATCGCAGTTACTGATTTTGGAAAAGACATTAAACAAGCGGTCCGTGCATCTTTGGCTACTATAGAAAAAATAAAGTTCGACGAAATGTATTTTAGATCAGACATTGGATTTGAATTCGTTTCCTGATTATAAAACTTCTAGTTTGCTAAATTAGTTAGCAATCCGAAATTGTTGCTGAAATCTCCATTAGAAAATTTGTGTAATCTTTTTTCAAAATACTTTGAAAATTAATTTTTTAGGATTGTTTATTACAATAAATTACATCAACTTTGTCTGAATACCTTTAAAGAAACAGCATCAAAAAAAATTATGGGCATTTTTAATTTTTTCACTCAAGAAATTGCGATTGATTTAGGAACTGCAAACACACTGATTATACACAATGATGAGGTGGTGGTAAATGAGCCTTCAATCGTTGCGTTAGACCGAAATAATCCTAAACTTTTATTGGCCGTAGGAAAGAAGGCATTGATGATGCATGAAAAGACCCATGAAAGTATTCGTACCGTTCGTCCATTGAGAGATGGCGTAATTGCGGATTTCAACGCTGCTGAGTTGATGATCAGAGAGTTGATAAAACTGGTATATCCTAAAAAACCATTGTTCGCACCAAGTTGGAGAATGATGATATGTATTCCCAGCAGCATTACCGAAGTAGAGAAGAGAGCAGTTAGAGATAGTGCAGAGCAAGCTGGAGCAAAAGAAGTTTATCTTATTCATGAGCCTATGGCTGCTGCATTAGGTATTGGTATTGATGTGGAAGAGCCAGTTGGAAATATGATTATCGATATTGGCGGGGGAACAACAGGTATTACTGTAATCGCGCTTGCCGGAATAGTTTGCGATCAAAGTATTCGTATTGCAGGAGACGAATTTACTGCAGATATTATGGAAGCCTTACGTCGTTATCATAGTCTGTTGATTGGAGAGCGTACTGCCGAACAAATAAAAATTCAAATAGGAGCTGCCTTAAAAGATTTAGAAAATCCTCCTGATGATATTCCAGTAAATGGTCGGGATCTGGTAACAGGTATTCCTAAACAAGTAATGGTGAGTTATCAGGAAGTTGCAGAAGCTCTTGACAAAAGCATATTCAAAATTGAAGAAGCTATTTTAAAAGCGCTTGAAACTACACCTCCCGAACTTGCTGCAGATATTTACAGAAGAGGATTATACATCACCGGCGGCGGTTCTTTATTAAGAGGATTGGACAAACGCCTCATGAATAAAATAAAACTTCCTGTACACATAGCAGATGATCCATTGAAAAGTGTAGTAAGAGGAACGGGAATTGCTTTGAAGAATTATGACAGATTTCCTTTTGTAATGAGATAATTTTTTCAAACACTCATTGCCGCTTTCCTGCCTGGCAGTTGAGTATTTTTTTAAAATATAAGCAGCAGGTGAGAAATATTTTCCTTTTCGTTCGTCGTCATTTTAATTTTTTATTATTCCTTTTCTTACAGGGGATGTCTATTTATTTTATTGTACAATACAGTAAATACCATCATGCAGCTTTTGGAAATATATCCAATAATGTCACCGGAAAAATAAATAACCGCTACTTTAATATACAGCAGTATTTCTACCTCAAAAAAACAAATGATTCATTGTTAAAAGCCAATCAGGAACTTTACAATAAATTAAAATCAGATTACTCTTTACCAGACAGTACTATGAAGCTGGTTATTGATTCTATTAAAGTTGATTCTATACAGCAATACCGGAAGTTCAGATATATCTCTGCAAAAGTTATTTCGAATTCTGTGAGTTCACAAAGTAACTATATGGTATTATCTAAAGGAAGTGCTGATAATATCAAAGAAGGTATGGGCGTTGTAGATCCCAATAATTCTGTTGTTGGCATAGTAACGGAAGTCAATGAAAAATATGCCGTGGTGATGTCGTTGTTGCACAAAGACAGTCATGTCAGCGGAAAACTATTAAAAGGCGGTGAAACAGGAACGTTAAACTGGGATGGAGATTTACCTAATATCATCACCCTCAGCGGTATTCCTAAAAGTGCAAAAATCGCTAAAGGGGATTCTATCATAAGCAGCGGCTTCAGCACCGCTTTTCCTAAAGGAATGAAAATTGGTCGGGTAGAAGCCGTTTATAAAGAAACCAGCACAAATTATTTCAGAGTAAAATTTAGAACTACGGCTAATTTCTATAATCTACAATATGTATATGTTATAGAAAATGCAGATCAGCAAGCCATTCAAGATATTTTGGAAAAAGTAAAAACACAACCCTGATCTCTTCAAAATGAGTACCATTGTAAAAAATATTGTCCGGTTTATTGTTCTGATTCTTTTTCAGGTTTACGTACTTGATAAAATAAGGCTGCACCAATTGATAACGCCATACATTTATATCATTTTTATTTTATGGCTGCCTTTTAAAATCAGCCGAACCATGCTCATGTTGCTTTCCTTCATTTTAGGGTTCACCCTAGACAGTTTCAGACATCATCCTGGTTTTCATGCTGCAGCTTGCGTTTTAATGGCTTATGTACGGCCTTTCATTATTAATTTACTGATACCTCAGGAAGGAGCAGAAACAAATTATGAGGAACCGTCTTTCAGAAGTATGGGAGGAATGCTTCCTTATTTGATTTATGCCAGCCTTTTAATTTTCATGCATAATGCGTGGTTATTTTTATTGGAAGCCTGGCAATTTTCGGATGGCTGGTATTTTTTAGTTAAAACAATTTTCTCCACTGCAATCAGTTTGCTTTTGGTTTTAATTACAGAATTACTTTTTTCAAGAAATCAAAAATTCAAAACAAATACTATTTAGATTTTGTCAATAATTTTTTAGAAATTTACACAATACAGATTCCTGTTATTTTTATTAGCCTAACAAAAAATTCTCAGTAAAGTGCCTGTTTATAATGAATCCAGAAAAAATATCATCAGGCTTATCTTTATTGCTTTATTTGTAATCATCATCATCAGACTATTTACGCTTCAGGTCATAACGTCTAAATATAAAATCCTAGCTGAAGATCAAGGAATGTTTAGAAAAGTAGTTTACCCAGATCGGGGAATTATTTACGACCGAAAAAAAAATGCAATACTTCAAAATACGAATATCTCAGATTTGATGGTAACGCCCAATAAGCTCAAGGGAATAGACACCATGGAGTTATGTAAAATACTTGACATTGACACGTTGCAGTTCAAAAAGAAAATTATAGAACTCATTATTAAATATGGAAGATCAAGGCCTGCAGTTTTTGAAGCCTTGCTGAGTGAGGAGAAGATGGCCAAGCTCAATGAGTCGTTATATAAATTTGCTCCAGCATTTTATCTTCAGGAAAGATCAGTGAGAAGTTTTCCTTTTGATGCTGCGGCTAACGTTTTGGGTTATACTGCAGAAGTGGATACCAATTTTCTAAAGAAACATCCCGGTGAAGGATATGTTGCAGGAGACTATGCAGGGATGACAGGATTAGAAAGAACTTATGAGAAAATTCTGATGGGCCAGAGAGGTATTGAATACTGGAAAAGAGACAACAAAAACAGATTAACTGAAAGACTCGAAAAAGGAACCTACGACACAACGGCTATTGCTGGTCAAAATCTATTTACATCCATTGATATAGAATTGCAGCAACTTGGCGAAAAATTAATGCAAAACAAGTTAGGTTCTATTGTGGCTATTGACCCTAGAACAGGAGGTATTTTAGCAATGGTCAGTGCACCTACTTATCATCCAAATTATTTAACGGGAAGTGAAAGAAGAAAACGTTTTTCGGAACTTTTTTTAAATCCTGCTCTTCCTCTTTTGAACAGAACGGTAAGTGCAACTTATTCTCCGGGTTCTACATTTAAAACATTACAGGCGCTAATTGGTTTGCACGAAAGTGTAATTACTACTGATACCAGATTTTCCTGCTCCGGTGCTTTCTATGGATGTGGTTCAGGACGTCCTATGAAATGCTTGGATTTCGGGACCTTTGATTTGAGAAATGCAATAACTATTTCTGATAACACTTACTTTGCCAATGTTATGCAGCGGGTTATTAATAATCCAAAGTATCCTGACATCGATAGCGCCCTTACTCACTGGGATCAATACATGTATGGTTTTGGTTTAGGACATCGACTTGGTGTTGATGTGCCTTCAGAGAAAACAGGAAATATTCCAACTCCAGCTTATTTCAATAAAGTATATGGTAAAGGGAAATGGAATTTTTGTAATTTTCGTTCCGTCAGTATCGGTCAAGGGGAAGTTGACGTAACGCCATTACAGGTAGCCAATGAAATGGCTTATATAGCCAATAAAGGCTGGTATTATATTCCTCATGTAGTGGATTCAATTGAAGGCGGAGATCATTTTGACTTGCTTAATAAATACCACAAAAAAATCAGACCAACTTTTATACCAGATAGTATTTTTGAGGCCGTACATGATGGTATGCAGGGAGTAGTGGACAGAGGCACCGGGGCCGGAGCCAAAATAAAAGATATTGTGATCTGTGGAAAAACAGGAACGGTTGAAAATTATTATAGAGGCGTAAAACAACAAAATCATTCTTTCTTTTGTGGATTCGCCCCAAGAGACAATCCAAGAATTGCCATCATGTGTGTGGTAGAAAATAGCGGACATTTTGGGGGTACTTACGCAGCTCCAATTGTTGGATTAATGATTGAAAAATATCTTAAAGATTCTATAACTGATAAAGCCAGATTGGACAGGCTTGATCAACTCACTAAGTTGAATCTGATGCCACCAAGAATATTTATAGAATTAAGAAAACAAGATTCAATGAGGCACTCCAAAGATTCTGCTTATCTGTTTGCAAAAGGATATATAAAATCGATTAGAGATACTGTTGGAATAGATGAAGATCAGATCGACAAAGAAGAATTGGAAAAAGCAAAAAAAGACAAGTCAGATAACGACAAGCCTGAAAAAGATACATTAATCAAACAAAATGCAATTTTACTTAATGATAAAAAAAATAATCATTTAGCAGATTCCATAAAAGGCAAAAGACAACATTAAATTCAAGTCAGATAATCATGTACGAAAAAAGAACATTAGTAACTAATAATAAAGACTGGGTTTTAATCTGGCTATATATTATTATTGCATTAATTGGTCTTGTTTGTATTTTCTCAGTAGAGTACAAAGTTGATGATGATTTTTTTAAAAGTATTATAGGTTTCAAAAAAAACTATAGTAAACAATTCATCTATCTTATTGTGTGTTTTGTGTTGGCTACTTTTATTTTGTTGATGGATAGCAAATTTTTTACTGCCACACCCAATCTGCTTTATGTATTTGGTATTCTCCTAATGATGGCTACTTTTGTTGTTGGAAAAGCCGTTAATGGTTCCAGAAGCTGGATTCCTCTGGGATTCATGAACCTTCAGCCTGTAGAAACCTGTAAAATATTTACTGCTTTGGCTCTTGCTAAATATTTATCCAGACCTGAAACAGATTTCACTAAAACTAAAGCCCAGCTAACGGCTTCTGGTATTTGTTTTTTGCCTGTATTATTTTCTTTACTGCAGAATGAAACAGGTTTGGCCTTGGTTTATTTCACGTTTTTATTGCCAATGTACAGAGAAGGATTTCCTCCTGTTTATTTAATTCTAGGAGCTTCGTTAGGTATTTTGCTTGTTGTAACATTATTGTTTCCAACTTTTCAACTCATCATTGCCTTGTCGGCTATTGCATTGATAACAAGTTATTTTCTCCGAAAAAAGATAAAAAGAGAAAAAGCAATTTTGGTTGTCATAGCCAGTGCATGGGCGTTAAGTACACTTTTTGTTGGGGTAGCGGTACCGTTTATTTTTAAACATGTTTTTCAAAAATATCAGGCAGACAGAATTTTTAGTATGGTTGGAAGAGATAATCCTTTTGTAGAGCAAAATACCGGCTCTATTTCACCAACTGCTCAAATTGAAAAAACAAATAAAGCGGATAAAGAAAATTACAATGTTAAGCAATCTAAAATTGCCATTGGATCGGGAGGTGTATTTGGAAAAGGATTTTTGAAAGGCACACAAACTCAAGGTGATTTCGTTCCAGAACAACATACGGATTTTATTTTCACTTCACTTGGCGAAAATTTTGGTTTTGTAGGATGTACTTTTTTAATGTTACTTTATCTTGGATTATTACTTAGAATTGTTTTTATCGCCGAAAGACAAAGAAGTACTTTTACCAGAGTATATGCATATTCAGTTGCAGCAATCATTTTCTTTCATGTGGCTATAAATATTTGTATGACCATTGGCCTTGCTCCTGTAATTGGTATTACATTGCCACTGATGAGCTACGGCGGATCTTCTCTATTCACTTTTACCATTCTTATTTTTATTTTGGTTCGTTTGGATGCAGACAGACAAATGGTGCTTCGTTAAACCCAGATTCCAACTCCAAATCTGGGTTAAAATATATAAACATTTCAGTTTTTTTGACACCTCATATGCAATCATGCTTTTTGATGCATCAGGGTGCTGAACAAAAAATTGAAAAGATGAAAAAAATTATGCTCTCTCTGGCCATTATCTATGCCAGCTTAGCTTCCGCTCAGAAAAAAGATACTGTTTATGCCAATGCCAATCTTACCAATGCCACTGTTTATTTTGGTTATGGTGCAGATTTGAAACACAGCAGCAAGGCCAATCTGCTAGCAGGAATGCAACAATTGATTATCAGCAATGTTTCTTTATATCCGGATATGAATACAATTCAAATTTCCTGCCCCGAAAATGTTACCATTCTTTCTTATACCCACAGGATTTACAGTAAACCACCTGTTCTTGTTCCACCTCCCACATATCAGAAGTCATACGACTCCATTAAAAACTATCAGAAACAAATCAATGTATTTACAAACGATCAGGCAATTAAAAATGACATGATGGTTAGAATAACCAAGCTCATTGAAAATAATTTCACAACACCAGATAAAAAAAATATTACCAGTGAAGAGCTCGTAAAACTAACAACTTATTATACCGATAAAATAAGCTTGCTAAAACAACAAGTTTTTGATCTTGAAGACAAGAAAAATAATTTAAGTGAGCTTATTGCAACTATTGAAGACAGATTGAATCATTTATCACAAGAAAATAAACCCACAGAACAACCCAAGCCTGTTGGTCAATTGATTTTACAGGTTATGTCTAAAACGGCAGGTCCTGTTGATTTTGATTTTAATTATTTTACCAGAAATGCTGGATGGGTTCCTACCTACGATATTCGCGTAAAAACAATTGACAATTCATTTAAATTGGTTTATAAAGCAATGGTTTCTCAAACAACAGGATTGAACTGGAATGGTGTAAAGCTTAATCTAAGCACCAGCAATCCCAATCAGGGAAATACGATTCCAGTATTAAGTCCTACTTACTTACAACTATACGTCCCTGTTATTTATGATAAAGTTATATCTGCTTCAAATGAATCATATGCGGCACCTATGATGCTGGATGAAGTAGTTGTAACTGGTTATGCTAAAGACTTAGCTAAAAAACCCGCTTATGCCACTACAAAATTAGAAGTAAAAGATTTTCTCACACTTAAAGAAAGTCAGTTGAATACCAATTTCGAAATAGATCTGCCTTATGATATTCCATGTGATGGCCAAGCATATAGTGTAACCATAAAAGATGAAATGATTCCTGCGACTTACCAGCATGTTGCAGTTCCTAAACTAGATGAAGATGCATTTCTTATTGCTAAATTAAATAACTGGGACAGTTTAAGTTTATTGCCAGGAGTAGCCAGTATCATAATGGACAATGTGTATCTGGGTAAATCTTATCTCAATCCAAATACAACAGATGATACATTGAGCATTTCGATGGGCAGAGATAAGCGCATTTCCATCAACAGGAAATTAGTAAAAGAATACAACAAGGTGAAACGCAATGATTCTAAAATCGAATCTTATACTTATGAAATAACCGTAAAGAATAATAAAAAACAATCTATAGAAATGAATCTTTCTGATCAGTTTCCTATTAGTCAAACTAAAGAAATAGAAGTAACGCTAACTGATTCTGGAGATGCGGATGTAGATAATGAAACTGGATTCCTGAAATGGAAGGTAAATCTGAAGCCGGGAGAAAGCAAAAAATATAGATTTAGTTACAATATAAAATATCCTAAAGACAAAGTTTTACAGGAAATAAAATAAAACTAGATAAACAACTCAAGCTGCATCAAATTTTTTGATGCAGCTTTTTTATGTAGTATTTCCTCAAATCTAAATAGAGGACTAGCTTCATATCTGGAGGCAATTATTATTTCTGTATTACAGTTTACAGATCGAAATAAATCATCCACTAATTCTGGAGTATTGTTTTCTTTCGATAAATGTGATAGCAACAAATGTGACATAAAATCAGGGCGATGATCTATAAATAAATCAAATGCCTGCTTATTTGATAAATGCCCGTGGCTGCTTTTTATTCTTTCCTTTAAATGAAAAGGATAAGGTCCTTCTTCAAGCATTTTATCATCATAATTGGCTTCAAGAAAAGCCGCATGACATTTTTTGAAATACTTAATTACATTTTCACATACAGTTCCAATATCAGTAAAAACACCGACTTTATATTGATCATTTTCAACAATGAAACTAACCGGATCTGCTGCATCATGATTTTTTGGAAATGCGGTAATGGAAAGCCCTCCGATTTTTATTGTATTAAAACTATTCAAAGTTCTGATGAGATCTTTTCTTATAGGTGTTCGGGAATTGGCATAGGTCTTAGTTGTAATGTAAACAGGTATTTCATATTTTTTGGAGAGCACTTCAACTCCTTTAATATGATCAATATGTTCGTGAGAAATAAAAATAGCCTTAATAGTTTCAAAAGACAGTTCTAAGCATTGCATACGCTTTTCAGTTTCTTTGCACGACAAGCCGGCATCTATAAGAACAGCTTCTTTATTATTGCCAATATAATAGCAGTTTCCATTGCTCCCTGAGTTTAGAGAAGTAAAAAATAATGACATCAGGATTTAATAAATTAGGTTGTAAATATAAGTCAAATGGTTTTGGGCAAGATGGTTATTATTGAAACTGACAATTAGAAGGAAAAAGAGTTTAATCTTACATTTGAATTAAAAAGCATTCAAATATTAGTAATGACTTTTCAAATTTTGGAGCAAAGCAAATTGAATAATTGCAATCTAAAATAAATTACATGACTATTTCTTAAACGGATATTAGCTCAGAAGGCTTGGTAACAATTTCTTAATAATTAAATAACAAACACGTAATCTTCTTAAAAATTATTTTCATCATACTTTGTTTTCTTTTGCATCTTAAAATATATAGCATGTTTAAGAAAATCATTTTCCCTCTATTTTTATTTTCATTTAGTCTAACACATGCACAGAAAGCAAAAATTACTGGTAAAGTATTGAGCAGTAAAACTGGGGAAGCCCTTATTGGTGCTACGATTACACTTGATGGAGTTCAAAAAACTACCAAAAGTGATCAGAATGGTTTTTATTCCATTTCCGGTTTAGAAAAGGGGATTTATCAGATTTCTGTTTCTTATGTTTCTTACTCAAAAAAGACTGTTTCCGGAATTGATGTAAAGGAAAATGAAGTTGTTTCACAAGATATTGTGATGGATAAAGCTGGTGACTTAGGGGCTGTGGTAGTGAAAAGTAGCGGTGGGTTAAGTAAACCAAAAGAAACGGTAAGTTCACTTTTGATTGCTCAAAAAAATAGTGCAAGCGTAAGTGATGGAATTTCTGCTGAAACCATAAAAAGAACCCCTGATAGAAACACGGGTGACATCCTAAAAAGAGTAAGTGGGGCTAGTTTACAAGAAGATAAATTTGCTGTTATCAGAGGCTTGAACGATAGATACAACGCTGCTTATATAAATGGTGCGCCATTGCCAAGTTCTGAAAGTGACAGAAAAGCCTTTGCATTTGATATCTTCCCGGCCAATATGCTGGATAATCTTATAATCTACAAAACAGCTACACCGGATATGCCTGCTGAGTTTGCCGGTGGCCAAATTGTAATCAATACAAAAGGAATTCCTACTGAAAATTTTCAATCAATTTCTTTTGGATTGGGTGTAAACACATTAGCCGCTTCCGGAGAAAGAAAATACTATGATGGTGGTCAATGGGATTTTTTGGGAATCGATAATACAAGAAAACTATCTAATTCAATGCCAGATATTCTCTCATTTAAAGCCTTAAGCGTTAACGAAAGAATTGGCTATGCGCAAAGTTTTCAACCCAAAAACTGGGGCTTACTGAGTAGAAACTGGGCACCTAATTCGAATTTTCAGTTTATTTTAGGAAGAAACTACCAAAGAAAAGAAAAGGATTTTTTTGGAATGATATTATCTGTTACTTACAATAAAAATTTAACAACTAATGATGGTGATCGTACATTTTATGCAACAGAGTATGATGAAGCACCAATATCTGTTTACAAAGAATCTACCTTCAATACTCAAACTTTACTAGGTGCTATTGCAAATTTCTCTTTGAAATTTAATAACAATAACAACATCAGTTTTAAAAACATTTTAAGTATAAATTCTGATGACAGGGTGATAACGAGAGAAGGAAATGATGACATTATTAATGAACCCAGCAGATTTACAAAGTCATATGCTTTATGGTTTACTAGCAATAAAATTTTATCCAGTCAATTGATTGGAGAGCATTATCTGCCATCATCTAAAATCAAAATCAATTGGGTAGCATCTTATTCTGATATCAAAAGGGAAGTTCCTGCTTTGAGAAGAATGGTATTTGACAGTGCTGCCGGCTCTCCAGCTTATAACGCAAAATTATACGATACTAATCCGGTTGATAATGATAATACAGCGGGATTGACATTTTATTCAATTAACAAAGAGAAAGTTTATAACGCAAGATTAGACTTTTCAAGAAATGTAAAATTCTCTGAAAAGATACAATCTTTATTTAAAGTTGGAGTATACTATCAAACAAGAGAAAGATCATTCAATCCAAGACTACTTGCGTTCTGTAATTACAATTCATCAAAGTTCAATATGAATTTATTGATGTTGTCTCCTGATGTTATTTTTAATAAAAACAACATGGGAAATATTGGCGGTGGTAAAACAGGTTTTATTTTGAAAGACATCACTGAGATCCGTGATTTGTATACAGCAAGCACAAAACTTTTTTCATACTACGCCATGGCTGATCAACGCTTTGGTAAAAAACTCAGGTTAATTTATGGAGTTAGAGTTGAAGATTTTAATCAAAAATTAGATGCGGAATACAACCAATTTACACCGATAAAAGTGAATACTACAAAACTGGATGTATTGCCATCTTTGAACATTGTTTATTCTTTGTCACCAAAACAAAATCTTCGTTTATGTTATTCAAAGACATTAAACAGACCTGAGTTCAGAGAATTAGCGCCATTCTTATTCCGTGATTATACTATCAAATATTCGATATTTGGAGATACAACACTTAGAAGAGCTGCTATCGAAAATTATGATCTTCGCTACGAATTTTATCCTGGCAAAGCACAAATTTTATCTGCTTCGGTTTTTTATAAAAAATTCACAGATCCTATTGAGTTGATTTCAGTTAGTAATCAGGATAAAACATTATCATACAAAAATTCGCCTTCAGCAGAAATCAGAGGTGCTGAATTTGAAGTGCGTAGTTTATTGGGAACATTATTTCAAACGGGGGATCATTCTTTATGGAACAAACTTACTTTATTTGGAAACGTAACCTTGATACAATCTAAAGTGGATTTGCAGGTTACAGATACTTCGAATTTTTATTACAGCAAAGGTCGTGTAATGCAAGGGCAATCTCCATACGTCTTGAATGCAGGCGTTACCTATAACAATGACAAAAATAATATCACATCAACTATATCCGTAAACAGATATGGTCAACGTATATTTTTAGCAAGCAACGGAGATGCCTTACAGAATGGAACGCTCATTGAACCAAATCTTTGGGAAAATGGAAGAACTCAATTAGATTTTCAAATCACTAAATCATTCCCTGATAAAAACATCGATTTGAAGTTGAATGTGAAAGATATTTTAGCCCAAAAATTATTCTTCTATGAGGATTATAATGATAATAAAAAATTCGACAAAGGTGTTGATTTGACAAGATCTTCACTGAATTTTGGTAGAGTGATTTCATTTGTTTTTACATACAAGTTTTAATAGAAGAAGTTTAATGAAGCAAAGAATGCCTCAATTTATTGGGGCATTCTTTATTTTATTTACCGCATAAGAGAAGAGGAATTTGAGTTTACGCAGCCGTTTAATTTTTTACATCCATTTGAATTACCAAACTAATACTTGCGTTAATGAAAACGACATCATTTTTCCTTAACATTTACATAACATTTCCTTAATAATTACCTCTCATTCTCGTAACATTCGAATACAATATTTGCACTGCCATTATTAAAACCGGCGTAAATAATATGAAAAAAATTTTATCACTTGTTGCATTAATGATAGTCGCTATTACTATCAATGCACAAAACCCCTTCTTTGAGGTGGTTAACTACAGAGGAGCTTTTGCTCCAGCTCCAACTGCTCCTTGGACAGACGGTTGGACTAACTGGGATCCACAAAATACCGTGTATCCAGCTTCCACAGTTACTGTAACAGGTAACATTACAACAAACACAACCTGGACAAGTGGTAACACTTATTTAATTTCAGGTTTGGTGTATGTAAAAGGCGCAACATTAACCATTCAACCAGGTACAGTTATCCTGGGTGATGCTACTGTTGCCAATTCATCTTTGGTTATTACTAAAGGTGCAAAAATTAATGCGGTTGGTACTTCTACAAATCCAATTGTATTTAGTTCAAGTAAAGACGCCGGTACCAGAGCTATAGGCGACTGGGGTGGTTTGATTATCTTGGGAAAATCTACAGTTAATAAAGTTGGTGGAATAGGTAACATAGAAGGTATTGCTGTTTCTGGTGATACTGAATTTGGAGGTGGTCTTACTCCTGATGACAATGACAACTCTGGTAACTTAAAATATGTTCGTATAGAATTTGGTGGATATATTTTTGCAACCGATCAGGAAATTAATGGTTTAACTATGGGCGGTGTTGGAAGAAACACAATTATCGATTTTGTTCAATGCTCATTTATAAATGATGATGCTTTCGAATGGTTTGGTGGTACAGTAAACTGTTCTCACCTTGTTGCTTACAGATGTTTAGATGACGATTTTGATACTGATAATGGATTTTCTGGTTCAGTTCAATTTTGTTTAGGTGTTCGTGATGCAGATATTTCAGATCAATCTGCAAGTTCAACTTCAGAAGGTTTTGAATCTGATAATGATGCTGCTGGTTCAACCAACACTCCTCAAACTACTTGTGTGTTCAGTAACGTTACTGATATCTCTGGTTTCAGAGGTACAGTTACTAACCCTTATGCATCTACTTTCAAATTCAGAAGAGGTGCTCGTTTACGTAGAAATTCAGGTATTAAAATTTTGAACAGTATTATGATGGATGCTCCTTATGGAGTATTTATTGATGGTGCTGCTTGTCGTGCTAATTTACAAACTGGCGTAACTGTTTTTAAAAACAATATCGTTGCAGGAAATATTCAGGCTGTAGATCCAACTACAACTGGTTATTCAACTGTAAAAGATTCTTTATTTAGTGCTTCACAATTTAAAAATGATTCTTTAGCTTCTACATCTACTTTATTGGTAAGTCCTTACGATTTTCTTTCTCCTGATTATCGTCCAGCTACAGGTTCATTGGCATTATCAAATGTAAACTTTACAGATGCAGCTTTTAATAACCGTAAAATCGTAGTTACTTCTGCTTCATTTATCAGAGATGTTACTTACCGTGGTGCCTTTGCACCTTCTCCTGCAGCAATGTGGACAGATGGTTGGACCAACTGGGATCCTGCTAATACCGTTTATCCAACTTCAACTGTTACGGTTAGTGGTAACATCACAACTAACACTACATGGACAGCCGCAAATACTTATTTATTACAAGGACTTGTTTATGTAAACGCTGGCGTTACTTTGACCATTCAACCTGGTACAGTTATCCTTGGTGATGCAACAATTTCTAACTCTTCTTTAGTGGTTACAAAAAATGCAAAATTAATTGCCATTGGTACTGTTGATAGTGCTATTGTGTTTACTTCAAGTAAAGCCGTAGGTTCAAGAGCAATAGGCGATTGGGGTGGTATTATCCTTTTAGGAAGAGCTTCTTACAATGGTGTAGGTGGTGTATCTAACATTGAAGGTATTGCCGCTTCAACTCAAACTGAGTTTGGTGGTGGTGCAACACCTAATGACGATGATAATTCTGGTTCATTAAAATATGTTCGTATTGAATTTGGCGGATACATATTCGCAACGGATAAAGAAATCAATGGTTTGACCATGGGCGCAGTTGGACGCGGTACAACTATTGATTATGTACAATGTTCATTTATTAATGATGATGCATTTGAGTGGTTTGGTGGTACAGTTAATTGTTCTCACCTTGTAGCTTACAGATGTTTGGATGATGATTTTGATACTGACAATGGTTTCTCTGGTTCAGTTCAATTTGGTTTAGGCGTTCGTGATCCATTGATTTCTGATCAATCTTCTAGTTCTACTTCTGAAGGATTTGAATCAGATAATGATGCGAGCAGCTCAACAAATACTCCACAAACTAGAGCATTGTTCTCTAACATTACTGATATCTCAGGTTTCAGAGGTGTTAAGAATGCTGCTTATTTATCAACTTTCAAATTCAGAAGAGGTGCTCGTATCCGTAGAAATTCTGGATTAAGAGTTTTCAACAGTATCTTGATGGATGCTCCTTATGGTGTATTTATGGATGGTTCTCAAGTTCGTGCTAACCTTCAGTCTGGCGTAACTAAATTTAAAAACAATTTAATCGCTGGTAGTTTATATGCATTTGATACTACTTCATTCTCAAATGGTACTTCAGCTGTTTATGCTGCTATGCGTGATTCTATTTTTGGAACAAGTGTTGGGTTATTCAAAAATGATTCTGCTTCAACAACAACAGGTGTATTAACTAGTCCATACAATTTTACAGCTCCTGATTATCGTCCGGTAATTGGTGGTTTAGGTACTTTGAATGCTGCGTTTACTGATGCTGCTTTCACTGGTTTATTAGCTCCATGTGATGATGTAAGTGCTCCAGGAACTATTGGTGGACCAAGAAACATTTATGGTTGTTTATCTACAACAACTGTAACTTTCACTGTTCCAACAATTGCTAATGCTTCATCTTACAGATGGACCGTACCAACCAATTGTACAATTGTTTCTGGTCAAGGAACAAAAACATTGGTTGTTAAATTTGCTACAGCATACACAACTGGTGTTATTTCAGTTGTAGGTCAAAATGATTGCGGAAACAGTTCTGTTTCTTCTTCAGCTACAGTTGCTAAATCTGCACTTGCTGCACCAACAACTGTAACAGGACCTACAAATCCTTGCGCATACTTTACAACCCCTGCTGTATATACAGCTTCAAGAGCATCAAACGTTGTATCATTCGATTGGATTTTACCTACAGGTGCAACTTTAGTAGGATTAGATACAGGTGCTACTATTCAGGTTTTATTTAATAATTCATTTAATGCGGTAAGAGATACTATTAAAGTATATGCACTTTCTGCTTGTGCGTCTTCTGCTGCTAAAGCTGTAGCGATTACAAGAGCAGTTCCTGCTGCTGTTACAGTATTAAACGGCCCATTAGATGTTTGTCCTAATTTTGCTTCAACAACTGCTACAGTAAGTTCACCAGTTACTTATTATGTTACTGCTATTGCTAACGCAAACAAATATGCTTGGACTGTTCCAGTAGGAGTAACTATCGTTTCTTCTAACAGCGATTCATCAAGCATCAATGTAACATTTGCTAGTACTTTTGTTTCTGGAGCTATCACTGTAAAAGGTGTAAACGCTTGCGGAATTAGTGCAACGGCTAAATCTGTAACGGTATACAGAAGAGTAGCAGCTGCACCAGCAACTGTTGCTGAGACATTCAATGGTACTGCTGCATTAGTTGCTGCTAAGACAGTTGTTTGCGGTTATAGTTCAGCTGTTTACAGAATCAGAAAAGTAACTTATGCTACTTCATATTTGTGGACAATGAAGAATGGTGCTTTTGCAACTATTTCTCATGTAAACGCTTCAGGTGTTAATGATACTGCAGTAACTGTTACTTTCTTGGCTGGATTTACTAAAGATTCTGTTCAAGTTCAATCAGTAACCGCATGTTCAATCAGTGCTGTAAAAATCACTTCATTGTCTTCGGTTGCTTTACCTCCAACTGTTTCTGCAATTTCCGGTTCATTAACATCATGTATAGGATCTTCAGTAACTTATACTGCTACTGCACCTGCTCCAACTGCTACACAGTCTCCAATTTCTTTGTTCAGATGGACTAAGCCAAACAATACAACTATTACAAGTGCTACAGCAGATAGTTCTTCTATAACTCTTTCTTTCAACACTGGTTATACAGGAGGGGCTATTACGGCTAAAGGTCAAACAGCTTGTGGTATTGCTGGTACAGCTAAATCAATTACAATGCAATATTTAACACCAACACCTACTTCAGTAACATCAAGTACTGGTTTATATAATGCATGTATTGGAGATGTAATTACTTATACTGCTGTTGTTGCTGCTCCAACAACAACTCAAGTTGCTGCTGTTGTTTACAGATGGACTAAACCAAACAACACTGTAATTACAAGTGCAACTGCAGATAGCATGTCTATTAATTTACAATTCAATACCGGATATACAGGAGGAAGTGTAACGGTTAAAGGACAAACTGCTTGTGGTGCTCTGGGAACTGCTAAATCTCAAGCGCTTACTCATACAGGTTGTGCTACAGGAACAAGAAATGTATTTACAAAATCTGATAATGTTATCAAGGCTAGTGTTTACCCTAACCCTAATAACGGTAATTTCATGGTTAATATAAATACAGGTATTGTTTCAAACGCTAAAGCAACTATTCAAGTTATTGATATGCTTGGTAAAGTTGTAGCTAATGTTAATGCTGAAAACAATAATGGTTTAATTAACACTAACATTAACAGCAATTTGAACAATGGAGTATACACTGTAAAATATACAGTAGGAAATATTTCAAATTCAATCAAAATGGTTGTTCAGAAATAATCGTTCTCTTGGTTTAAATATAGTTAGTAAGAAAAATGGGTCGCATTTATTGCGACCCATTTTCTTTTGTATGATTTCTTAACATTAGCGTAACCTTTTATTCAGCATTTGTTAATATGCAATAATTTACTTTGAAAAACTTATAGCATGAATTTTATAAAAAAAATCAAACATCAATTATTCCTATTCGCAATTGATGTTGCTTTTAGATTTTTTAATCCATTTGAGTCTTCATTAAAGTTTCATAAAGTCCATTAATGGATAAATTTAAAAAAAGAAAGATAGACATTCTGGTTCTTTCGGATATACATTTGGGAACCTATGGTTGTCATGCTAAAGAGTTGTTGCATTATTTGAAATCAGTAAAACCAAAAATATTGATTTTGAATGGTGACATTATAGACATATGGCAATTCAGTAAAAGATACTGGCCAAAATCTCACATGAAAGTGGTCAAACATTTTATGACCTGGATGAATAAAGGCGTAAAAGTATATTACATCACCGGCAATCATGATGAGATGTTGAGAAAGTTTGTTGGCTTCAAAATGGGAGGTTTAAAAATAGTAAACAAAGTAATTCTTGATTTAGATAACGGAAAAAAAGCATGGTTCTTTCACGGTGATGTATTTGATGTTACGATGCAGCATAGTAAATGGCTTGCCAAATTAGGCGCAGTTGGATATGACACGTTGATTCTGATTAATCGTTTTGCCAATTTTATTTCAGAAAAAATATTCAAAAGAGGAAAATTATCTCTTTCCAAAAAAATCAAAAATGGCGTGAAGTCGGCTGTGAAATTTATTAATCAGTTTGAGCAAATTGCAGCGGATATTGGCATTAGTAATCAATATGATTATGTTGTATGCGGACATATACATCATCCTGAAATGAGAAAAATTGAAAACCAACAAGGTTCAATTATGTATTTGAACAGTGGCGACTGGATTGAAAATCTCACTGCTTTAGAATATAATGACAATGAGTGGAAAATTTATCATTTTGATCAAGAAGCATTCAAAAAGGAAATTCAAGAAGAGGAAGAAGAATTAAATGATAGTAAATTATTTGAAAATCTAGTTGAGGAATTCAATCTGATGAAATCATGATAAAAATTTCATTAAAGTTGATACGTTTCAAATGATAGTAAAGGATATTTAAATTCAAAAGTAAAAATTCAAAACTGGGAATTCTAGTAAGAGAAACAAACAGTTTTGACTTTTTAATTAACAAATGAAAATTTTATACGCCATACAAGGAACAGGCAACGGGCATATCAGTCGGGCAAGAGACATCATTCCTATTTTGCAAAAAAAAGGAGATTTGGATATTTTGATTTCGGGTATTCAGGCTGATGTTAGTTTGCCTTATGAAGTGAAGTATAAATTTAAAGGCTTAAGTTTTATTTTCGGAAAAAATGGTGGCATCGATTTACTAAATACATACAAGAAAAGCAATCTTCGAAATTTATATAAAGAAATTCAACAATTGCCAATAACAGCATATGATTTGGTGATTAGTGATTTTGAACCTGTGAGTACTTGGGCGGCAAAAACAAATAATATTCCTTGTATTGGATTGAGTCATCAAGCGGCAGTCATCAATAAAAAATCTCCCAAACCAAAAAATACTGATTTGATTGGTAAAATGGTTTTAAAAAATTATGCACCTGTAACTGTGGCTTATGGTTTTCATTTTAAAAAGTATGATGAAAACATTTTTACACCTGTAATCAGATCACAAATCAGAGAAGCTAAACCCAAAAAATTAGGACATTACACTGTTTATCTTCCTGCATATAGTGATGATCGCATCATTAAAGTTTTAGGCGAAATAAAAGGAGTGAGATGGGAAGTGTTTAGCAAACACACGAAAAAGGAATGTATAAAAAATAATATCCACATTCGTCCAATCAATAACGAACAATTCATCAATAGTATGTTGTCGTGCACCGGAATGCTTTGTGGTGCTGGTTTTGAGACACCTGCCGAAGCTTTGTTTTTAAAGAAAAAACTGATGGTGATTCCCATGAAGGGCCAGTATGAACAACAATGTAATGCTGCAGCTTTGAAAGAAATGGGAGTTCCTGTAATCAAATCTTTAAAGCTAAAACATATCGAAAAAATAGTTTCATGGGTGAATATGGCGCAACATATACTGGTCGATTATTCAAATGATACCGAAGTTATTCTTGATGAAATCATTAAAAAATATAAAGCTAAAAAAACAGCACCACTAATTAAAATCGGAAAAAAAATAGATTCTTATAAAAAACTGAAATCGAAAAGTTTTGGTAAGATTTTAGAAGGATTGTCAAAAGGATAAAATTATGTTTATTTCAAGAGAGGGTTTTGGTAATGATTTTAGCTGGGGTGTTTCTACTGCTGCATTTCAAATAGAAGGAGCTACGCAAAAGCATGGAAAAGGCTTGTCGATTTGGGATGATTTTACGCAAAAAAATAAAAAGATACGAAACAATCACCATGCGAATATTGCCTGTGATTATTATCATAAATACACGGAAGATATTTATCACATCAAAAACTTATCGATTCCTAATTATCGATTTTCAATTTCATGGGCAAGAATTTTGCCTAATGGTATTGGCCAAATTAATCAGCAGGGAGTAGACTATTACAAAAGAGTTATCGATTATTGTTTAGAGTTAGGCGTTGAACCTTGGATTACATTATACCATTGGGATCTTCCATTGGAACTGCATAATAAAGGCGGTTGGTCAAACAGAGATATTATTCATTGGTTTGCTGAATATGTAGAAGTTTGTGTTAAGCATTTTGGATATGTTGTAAAAAACTGGATTGTATTAAATGAACCCATGGTGTTTACCGGTGCAGGATATTTTTTGGGTGTGCATGCTCCCGGAGTAAAAAGCTTGGATAAATTTATGGCTGCTGCTCATCACGCATCTTTATGTCAATCTATTGGTGCCCGTATCATTAAATCAAATTTACCTGAAAGCAAAGTGGGCACTACTTTTTCTTATTCTCATTTGGAACCTTATCGATTGTTTCATGAAAAAGATGAGGCTGCTGCAAAAAGAGTGGATGCGTTATTAAATCGGCTTTTTCTAGAACCCTTATTAGGCATGGGATATCCTGTAAAAGATTTACCATTTTTAAGTAGAATAGAAAAGTATATCAAATCTGAAGATGAGAAAATGCTTCCATTTGAAATGGATTTTATTGGATTGCAAAATTATACCAGAGAAGCGGTTAAGCATTCTTCAGTTATTCCGCTAATCAATGCAAAAATCATTAAAGCCAGTAAGAGAAATGTTGATTCATATACACTTATGGATTGGGAAGTATTTCCTAGAGCTATATATCTTTCATTAAAAAGATTACACAACTACAAAAAAATAAACGAAATAATCATTACAGAAAATGGTGCAGCTTTTGAAGACAATATTGAAAATGGAATCATTAATGACGAAAAAAGAAGAAAATTTTTAGAAGAAAATATCCATGAAGTGTATCAGGCAAAAAAAGAAGGGGTAAATGTAAAGGGTTATTTTATTTGGACTTTAACCGATAATTTTGAATGGGCAGAAGGGTATCATCCAAGATTTGGGATCATACACATCGATTTCAAAACACAAAAAAGAACAATAAAGGCTTCTGGAAATTGGTATGCTCAATTTTTAAAAAATGAGGTGCATATATAAATCAGTTGTTCCGTTTTGATGTATCAAATCTCTTTTTTATCAGTCTTCAACATTTCGATTAGTTTTGCGTTTTAATTTACAACAAAACTAATAATGAATATAATTCCCCTTAGCGAAGGCAGTTTTACGATAGATCAAACCAAAGAATTTGTACCTTTTAATCTTGATACCGACGACCTTCAGCAAAGATCCAGAGGAAGTTTATTAGTAGAAATTCAGCCATTTGTAGTCATCACAAAAAAAGATGTTATCATACTGGATTGCGGGTTGGGCTTTACCAATAATCATGATGTATTGCAACTTCATGAGCAACTTGCTAGCAATGATATTGATCCATTATCGGTTACAAAAGTTTTGTTGACCCATCTTCATAAAGACCATTCTGGAGGCATCAGCAAATATGATAAGATGCTTAATCGTTATTTTTTAAGTTTTCCCAATGCAAAATATTATGTGAACCGGGAAGAGATGAACGCAGCCATTAAACCGGGCAATCCTTCTTACAAACCAGAAAGAATGGAAATATTGTTTCATTCAGACAATGTGGTATTAACCGGAGATAAAGGTTCGATAGACGATTATATCTTTTACGAAAAATCCGGAGCTCATTCACCATTTCATCAGGTTTTTTGGATTAAAGAAAATAATGAAACTATATTTTTTGGAGGTGATGAGGCACCGCAGTTGCAACAGATGAAAAGCAAATTTGTGGCTAAATATGATTTTGATGGAAGAAAAGCTATGGAACTCAGAGCTAAGTGGTGGATTGAGGCAAATGAGAATAAATGGACGATGTTATTCTATCATGATATTAAGACGCCGATGATGAAGTTTTAAAAAGGAGGCCTGCCCTAGAAAGAGCTGGCCGTTGCTAACCTATGAAAAACACCTATTACAAATGTAATTCAATTTGCATTATATGCAGTTTTTATTAATAATATTTCTTTCATTTTTAGTTTATTAGGTTAAAAAACACTAAAAAACCCTTTCAAAAATGAAAGGGCTGCATTGGAAATTAGTTTTTATTAGTTTTCAGGTTTTGGCTTTTTACCATGATCACCATTTTTCATTTTGTGTTTTTGAACCTGAAATATCATTTTATTTCTAAATTCCTTGTCTTTTCTATAAAAGTTGTTTGTACGTTCTTTTCCTATAATTTTTTCAAACTTTTCACTGTATTTTTTTCTAACATTCAATTGACCTTCTTCTCTTTCAAGTTCGGATAAATCTTTTTGTTTGTTTAATGCTTTTAATTCAGCATCAAATTGTTCGTGAACTGGCCAGAACTTTTGTGCTTCTGATTCATTCAGACTTAATTCCTGAGTAATATATGCCACATAAAGTGCTTTTATTTTTTCCCTGCCATTATCATTCTTTTCATTTTTTGGCTGTTGTTGTGCGGTTGAAATAAAAAAGGATAAAAATAATAAAACACTGCAAAGTATACTCTTTTTCATTTTTTGATTTTAATTTTTAATGATAGAATTTTTAGTGATATTTAAATCTTTTAAATAAATATTTAGTTTTTGTTCATCTCCAAGATAATCAATAGCTGATGGTAAAATATTTTCATCTTCAAGTGATGCAATCAATGCGGCATTAATATCATGTCCATTCTCTTCAAGAAAACATATTGCATCATCATCATTTATTTGACTCAAAAGCTCATCAAAGCTATTGTTCTTTAAAATGGTATCAGACTCTTTTGAAACTGCTGAAGAGTTGATAGTATGATTTTCGTTTTTGTAACTTTGGTTTATATTCGAATAAATTCCAAAGCCCAGTAATCCTATTAAAACTGCAGCTATTGAAAATCGAATAATTATCTGAACACGCTTTAATGATTTAATTTTTAATGGTTCTTTTATTTTATCAATAATAAGGGAAGATATATTTTCAAAATAATTGGGAGGAACTTCTAAAGTATTGTTTTTTTGTAAGTCAATGAGAACCGAAATAGGCAACAATTCAAAATAACCATCGGGAACAGAAATTACTTCATTTGCAGGGATATTAGCAACAGCAATACTTATTGCTTCCAATTCATTTTGTATGTCTTTATTTTTATGCATTCAGGGATTTAAGACTTTTATTAATTCTTTATGTTTAATTATTTAGAATAAAAATTTCAATTTTTTTCACAGCATGATGATAACTAGCTTTTAGGGCACCTTCACTGGTTTCGAGTACTCTGCTCATTTCTTCATAAGGCATCTCTTCATAATATCGTAAAATAAATACAGCTTTTTGTTTTTCGGGAAGTTTTTGTATAGCAATTTGTAATTTCCATTCTAATTTATTGGCATCAAAGTTTTGGTCTGCTTCCAGTTTGTTTACAAATGTGCTTTCCTCATCACTTAATGAAATTGAATTTCTTTTTTTTTGTTGTTCTATAAAAGTTAGAGACTCGTTGGTTGCAATGCGATATAGCCATGTGTATAGCTGGCTGTCTTCTCTGAAATTATCCAGATTCTTCCACACTTTAATGAACATATTCTGAAGAATATCGTTAGAATCCTCATGATCTACTACCATTCTTCTGATATGCCAATAAAGTCTTTCCTGATATTTTTTAATAATTTGTGTAAAAGGAAGGTCTTTATTTTTTCCATTTTTAAACTGGAAAACCAAATCAGTATCTTCAGAGGATTGACTCATAAACGAATTTAAATAAAGCGCAGCTAAGACCTTTTATCATTACGAAGGTTTAACAAGTGTTCAATTCAAATTAGAGGAATCGCGAAGTAAGATTAATTTTTGTTTTTTCTGGATATTACTTTTTCTGCAGCAGCTACAATATGTGCTGCGTCAAGTCCGTATTTTACAAGTAATTCTGCAGGCTTTCCACTTTCTCCGAAAGTATCATTGGTGCCAATAAATTCCATGGGCACAGGAAATTCTCTGGAAGCAATCTGAGCAATGCTGTCTCCAAGTCCGCCTAAAATATTGTGTTCTTCAGCAGATACAGCGCAACCTGTTTTTTGTATTGAATTTAAAATAGCTTCTTTATCGATTGGTTTTATGGTATGAATGTTAATTACATCTGCATTAATTCCTTTAGTTGCTAATATTTTTGCAGCTTCAACAGCAATCCAAACCAGATGACCACAGGCAAAAATAGACACATCGTTACCCTGATTCAAAATATGAGCTTTCCCTAAAATAAAATCTTCTTCTTTTGTGAATATTGGCCAGGCCGGTCTTCCAAAACGGAGATATACAGGGCCTTCAAAATTCGCAATCGCTTTTGTTGCAGCTTTAGTTTGATTATAATCAGCAGGAACAATTACGGTCATGCCTGGAAGCATCTTCATCATTCCAATATCTTCAAGTATCTGATGAGTAGCGCCGTCTTCACCTAAAGTAAGTCCGGCATGTGAAGCACATATTTTTACATTCTTTCCACTATAAGCAATGCTTTGTCTGATTTGATCATAAACTCGTCCGGTAGAAAAATTAGCAAATGTGGTTGTGAAAGGAATCTTGCCGCCAATAGTCAAACCTGCAGCAACACTCATCATATTAGCTTCAGCAATGCCGCATTGAATAAATCTTTCTGGAAATTCTTTAATAAATCCCTGAAGCTTCATTGAGCCGGCAAGATCAGCGGTTAAGGCAATAATATTTTTATTTTCTCTGGCAGCTTCCAGTATTCCGTCTCCAAAGCCACTTCTTGTATCTTTATTTCCTGTTGATTGAATGTCTGAAAGCATGATTAACGATTAAAAATTTAATTATTTATTTTCCTGAGTGTTTTTTAATTTCAATTCCCAATTCCAGGCGGTTTGCATCATTTCATCAAGAGAA
>CANFGZ010000011.1 GCA_947446585.1 Chitinophagaceae bacterium
GGGCCAGAAGAAATTTATGGGTCGTACTTATATGGGCACCACCAGAACTACTTTTTTGATAGATGAAGCGGGCATGGTGCAACACATTATAGAAAAGCCTGATACAAAAGATCATACAAAAGAGATATTAGAAATTAGTGGTTGGTAATCATTACTAATTTTCATTAAAATAATAAAACCCTCTTCGAAAGAAGAGGGTTTTTGTTTGTAGTTCAAGATAGATATTTTTCTAAATTCATATTTATATACTTGATTATCAAAGTATCACAATAATTGATATAGTATTTTCTTCATTTACTCCCATTATTTGGTAGAATATTTTCTCGAATTGATATTGTATGTCCAAGTTATCAAAATTGCTTGGGTAAAGTTTGAATTCATTATTAATAATATCTATATGAAAAAAAAGAAATTAGACATTTTTAATCTTTTTTATAGTGGTGCCGCTGTTGTTATTTTGATTGGGGTAATTGCCAAGTTGTTGGAATGGCCAGCCCAGGATATCCTAATCACGGGTGGATTAGCTATTGAGGCATTGGTATTTGGTGTGTCGGCAATTAAATTTGTAGAAGTGGAAGCGAAACAAGAAGTGGCTACGGAAGCTACCTTGGCTAAAGTAGCGGATGGCTTAGGAAACTTAGTTGGTAGTGCAGGTGGGGCAACTAATGGCGCAGATACTTATATTAATATCCAAACTGCGACTCCAGGTTTGCCAGAAACTAATAATTTAAATGCTGTCTCTACTGGTCAATCAGGCATTCATACATCAACTACGGCAACTGTTAATGTAGATACTGCTAAACCAAAACATCTTTCCATTGACGTTAATACTTCGGGAACTACAACGAATGCAGCCCATAGTTTATGGCAATTAGAACAAATGGATATTCTGAGCTTGGCTAAAGATTTGTTTTTCCAGCCAGAGTGGGATTTATTGAGCTCAGAGGAATATGCACAAATAAGCAAATTATTTAAAAGAGTATTTGATAAAAAGTTGCCGAATAAGGAGGCCCTACCTTTCTTATTACAATTTCCTGTAAAGCTGCCAGTTCCAGAGATGAGTAAGCTAACATTAGCTTCGGCTCAAGAATTAAGCAGCGATGAAATAGAATTATTAAGTAAAGCATTTGACATTATTAACTACAGATCCTTCTTTGACCATTTTGTTTTAGAGCAAAATGGAGAAGCCATTAGTATTAGACCAAAATTGAATAATGAAGTTCAAATTTTTGGCGGGGAAGAGGAAGATATATTAAAACACGCTAAGCAGTTTTATGCTAAAGACTTTATTGTAAGTCCAGTTTTAGAGTGTTTGGCTGATATGATTAAATTAAAGGGACAGTTACTTGTGGAGCAGTTCACACTAAAGGTTTCTGTTAAATCTGAAAACGAATTCATTTCTTTAAATCAAATTTTACTAACGCAGTCTGACGATTTAAAGAAAAAGTTGTTTAACAAAGTAAAGAAATTAAAATATAATTTAACAACCGAGGCAGGCTATTCATATTTGAAAACTTTAGCACAGTCTGCATTGTCTTTTAGAGATGCAAATATTGGGCAAGAATTGTTCAAAAGTATTATCGAAATTCAGGTTGATGATAACAATACAATTACATTGGATGATGTTGTGAACTGTTACGCCGACACTATTTATTTTGGCCCTAAAAATGAGTATAGTGTGGTATTAAGTGAGCTATTTGTAAATGGCGAATTAAACAATTTAAACTATGTTAATTCAATTATTGAAAAATTAGTAAACGATAATGTAGCAACCAAGTCAAAATTATTGGAAGTGTTTAATATGAAAGAACAAGACAGTAAAAAAGATGTCTTTAACAAATTAAACTATCATTTAAATAAGGCTAACACTTCTCCAAGTGGAGCACAGTTGGCATTTATTTTATTGTACAAACAATATAGTTAATTTAAAATCTAGTATATGGCTGCCGAAGGTCAAGTAGACGTCAAAAGATACCAGATTATAAGTCTTTTGTACATTGTTTTTATCTGTTTTTCTGTAATCAATATCAAAATATCGGTATTGGATTCAAATATCTATACTATTAAGTCACTACAGTCTATAGAAAAAGAGGAGCTAAAAAAGGTAGATATAAGTAATAAGATTATTGCAGATAACTTAGATCAAATAAATAAAAGCCCTAAAGCCGCTAGCTACTTAAAAATAAGAACTAGGTTAACGAAAAGCTATGCTGTTATAAATAATGTACTTAAACACGTAGACGATGAATTTGTAAGAAATAAGACAACTATTTTTAAGCAGTTTAATAGTAGAAACCTAATTGAAGAGATTTTAAAATCAGATAAAGGTGTTAAATTATTAGACCAAGATCTGTTTGAGTTGTCTAAATTCATTAAAGAATCTCCATTTAAGTTACAAGCCTCTTTAGATTCGGTTATTCCACTTCAAAAAACAGTTACGACTATAAAAGGAAAGCAAGAAGAATGGTCCTACTATTTATTTTTCCATAAGCCAACTTCTATTAGTTACATGCAGTTGGAGCGCATTAAATTATTAATTACAAAAACGCAATTGTTGTATCAGGAAGCTGCATTAGCTGAGATTGGCTACTTGCCAACTTATTTCTCCCAGTTTAATCCTAAGTTATATGTTTTAAAATCTACTGTTAAAGAGTACAAGGAAGAAGAAATCATACAGCCCGGTCAAAAAGTTGTAAATATAACCGACGAGGTTTTTGATGAATTATTTAAGAAGATTCTTTATTCATTGCATACAGAAAATATTTTCGTAGGACTCAATAACACCTTGCTCAATGATTTTGATTTTATGTTAGGTAGGGATTTTGATTTAGATATTTCACCCAAGGTAAACATAGTAAAATCCGATAAAAATTATAGAGTCATTTTTGGAAAAACAGGCGAGTACATGCTTCGCTTTTATGACTTAAGAAAAGGTGACAAAAAGGTTTTATTCGAGAAAAAGATAAATGTAAATCCAATACCCGATCCAGTTGTGAAGGTAAAGGGCGATAACTTAGGAAATTACTCCATAAGTGTAAAAGACTTGCTAAGCGCAGAACGCTTAGAAGCGAAGTTGGAAATTAACAACTTAAATTATTTCCCTGGAAGAATTAATAGCTTTAAAGTAGTACGTATTCATAACGGGAAAGAGGAAGAGTCAGTAAGTAATTATGGAGAATTATTTCAATCTCCAACTCAAAAAGTTTTAGGTGCCTTAAAAAAGAATGATATCCTCATATTTGATAATGTTAACATGTCTCTAGTGGATGGATCAACTAGGTCTGCTGCGCCTATTATTTATAAAATAATTGATTAATGCTAAAGTTGAAAAAGATTTTTATATTTCTTGTCTTGGTCACTTGTGTTTTTACACAGGCAATTTCTCAGGATACGCTTAGTGGAAATTTCCCTAGCCTAAAAATTGCATCTGGATTGCATGTTATTAAGGATGTTGTTACAGTTAAAGGTGAGATGCTTGTTGAACCTGGTGCTCGTATAGAATTTTTAGATCCAGGTGTGTTGGTTTGCGAAGGAGCTGTAATTATCAAAGGCGTTAATAAGAATATTGAGTTTTTTGGTAAACAAAAAGTAGAAGGCGCAGGCTTAATTATAAAAAATATTGATTCAAGTAATGTAGACATTCAAAATGCTGTATTTAGAAATTTGCAACTCCCCTTGTTTTTTGATTTTGCTTGGAAACGAAATGCTGTAAATATTTCAGAGAATAATTTTATTAATAATGTAGGTAAGGTTTCGGTAATCCAAGTTCTAAATACGCCATTTAATTTTAATCTAGATTCTACTTATGTAAACTTTAAAATTACAAGTAACCTTTTTTCAGGAAACAATGCTTCATTGTATTTTGAAGATTTAAAAAGTGACCACTTGAATTTTGAAATTCTTAATAATACTTTTGTTAGTAATAGTGTGTATGGGTTTAAAAATTACAATATCTCTACTAATATTATTTACGGAAGATCGGATCAAGTATTTTCTAGGTTTACTGCCAAAATTGAGGGTAATAGTTTTGCTTATAATTACCTAGTTGATAATTTGACAGACACCATTGTACATGCAGCAAATTTTGGGGTTTATGGTACCGACAAATCCTTTCCACTTAAAAAGAATTATTTAGGTACAAGTTCAATCGAAAAAATTAAGAAATCTATTTATGATCAAACACTTAATTACAATGCTCCAAAGATTGATTTTGAACCATTTTTAAATCAGCCAAATGGTGTTAATCCAACACATGTTTTTAAAGTTACAAATTTGGATGACACGGAATTAGTAGATACAATTATTATTAAAGAACCTTTAAAAGGGTTTACTTTTAGTGCCAATAATGGATTGGATTTTTCTAAGTCCACTTTAAACTATACCTATTTCAAAGACGATAGTACATTAAAACGAACGGACACCGTATTATCTTTTGATAAACAACCTAATGGCAACGACTACAAATTGACTATTACAAAGTTAGCTAATGCAGGAAAGAAAATAGGATATTTCACTGTTGGCAATATGGCTGACACTAGAGGCAATTATGTTCCAGATGTTAAGGTTGGCTATATTAGTTATTTAAATGACCTAAGAAGAAGAAAGTTAATTGCAGACCTTGTTAAAGATAAAAAATCTGAGGATAGTTTAAAGCGACCCCCTTCTCCTATCGATTCCATTAAAAATGTGTTTCAGAAAATTGAAGCGCCTGTGAAAAGTAAATTTGAGGTTGGTTTAGCTACAGGCGGCTCTATATTTTTAGGTACAGTAAGTAGTCCCAATGTATTCCAAAATGTGATGAACATGTATAATGGCTTAACGGTGAATTATACTATTTACTCTAATTTAAGTGCTGGGTTAACATTGGCCATGTTTAAGTTATCCAATTCGGATTATAATTCAAGTAATAATGAACAAATAGGTAGAGGTATGAGTTTTAGTACTTCTATGATGAGTATATCCCCTTCCATAAATTATGATTTTGTAGATAACCGATTATATACAAAAGCTAGAAGGTTTAGACCCTCCATTGGACTTGGGTTAGATTTATTTTCATTTACACCTACAGGTAAATACTTGGGAAAAGAATATCCCTTACAACCATTAGGTACGGGTGGACAATTAATTGACAGTGGTAAGAAAGTGTATTCTACTATGTCATTTGGTTATTTCTTAAATGTCAAATTAAAATATCAGTTAAACAGATTTAATAGTGTGGGTGTACATTTCTCATATCATAAAAGTGTATCAGATTATTTAGATGATGTTGGTCCTGATACCTATCCGGATGTAGCCAAATTATTAGCAAAGTCAAAAACAAATGGCGATGCGGCAGTTTATTTCTCCAATCCAACCTCTAGATCGATAAGTCCGGGTCAGGTGCGGGCAAGCCCAACTAATCCCTCAGATAATTACATCAATTTTGGCATATTCTATTCAAGAAGACTATTTAAATAAAAGAAATAATTTATGAAAATATTTAAATACATATTTACTGTTTTTGTTTTATTGTCTTTATATGCATGCGCTAAGGAGGCAATCATTACGGATAGTGATTTTCAGAAAAATTTACTAGCAGGAACCGGTAATTACCAAAATACTTCACATGTTTGGAAGTTTGATTCATTAATTATTTCAGGCACTCCAGTTAAACTTAGTACCATCGAAAAATCATATACAAAAACGTTTAATCGCTTGGGTTCATATATAGATTCTGATGGATATGCTGGAACCTGGGATATGAGTTCGTCTAACAAACTAGACATAACCACAACCAATAGTTTAACAAATGTAAAAATAAAAAATACCTATGATATAGTTACATTAAACGCTGCTCAATTGCAAATAAAGATAACTGGGACCAAAGGAGTTTATCAGTACTTCTTTGTGATTTCAAATTAGTAAGCTCATCAAATTTTAATGAACTAATTTCGCAAACACAACCTCCCCACAATGGATTTTATAAAGACATTATATTTTGCTGTTTTCTTTTTTTCTATAATTGTTTTTATAGATCTTATGATAAAGTTTAAAAGGCCTCTACTGCTAAAGCTGTGCTTTTTAATTTTAACATTGTCTATTACTTTCACTTCATTTGTTTATAGTCAAAATGCGCATCCAATCTATTTTTATTTGTATGTTATTTTAATCAAAGCTTTAGTCGCGAGTGCATTTCTTAATATGTTCTCCATTTTATATTTCCCTAAGTTTAAAACGCTTGTTTTTACTTTATCTTTTTTATTATTTGGCTTCACTTTATTCTCTTTGTATTTTAATTTCAATTTTAATACAGATTATGTAAATCAATTAAAAGGGCAAACGATTGTTATTGTTAGAGATGAGGGGTTTAAAGTTCCCATTATTCTAAAGATTATAAGGGTATTATTAATTGCAAGTTTCCTTATTATCATGATTTATTTCTTATACATGATTACATTGAAATTTTCTCATAATAATATTTATTTCGAAAAAATTAAAAGATGGACCCTATTTATTTTTGGATTAAGTTTAAGCTTTCTGGTTCTTTACTTACCAATACCCATTTTTAGATCTAATGAATTGGTTGGGCATTCTATTAGTATTTATATATACATGTATATTTTACTACTTGTTTTTTATAGACCTGCTTTTTTAAATAGGTCGGCATTAAAAATATCATTAGGCGATAGCTTCAATAAAGAGGCAGATTTTGCTTTAAGTGAACTGGACTTTATCAATGAATTTTATACTAAGTTATATTTTACCAATAATGACGCCTCTCTAGATCATTTGGCTAAAATATTGAAAATTGGTTCTAATGACTTATACAAATTTGTTTATTATAAGTATTCAATGACGTTTAATGATTTGGTGAACAAAAACAGAGTAGACTACTTTATTGACATAATTCATAATCCCAAGTACTTGAATTATACCATTGACGCCCTTGCCAAAGAAGTGGGGTTCTCATCCAGACAGCATTTATATAAGCCATTCAAGAAATTCCACGGTGGAAATCCCTCCGATATCGTTGACGCAGTAGCTACTAAATAGTTTTATGTAGGTCTGAAATGTCACTAGTTGTCTTGGAATTTAAACTCCTTTTTTTTCTAATTTTTTCAGGGTTTTTTCTACGCTTCTGAATGGGGAAACTTAAGGTATTATTTGGAAAAAATATAAATAAAATATCATATATAAATTATACAATAACAGTGGTTCACATTCTTTTTCGTGGAAATTTCTGCTTTTTCTGTTACTATTTGCTATAGTCTAACTTATAGTGAATCTTAGTGTTTCTATATAGTATCCGTCCCATGAGTATTACATCATACATTAAAAAATTTATAATACGTAATTTCTTGAATAAAGAAACGCGTTATAAATACCTTTTTGATCACCATTTTTTTGTGAATCAATATTTTTTGCACAAGTCTGCCTCGTTAGATAATATGGCTAAAATATTGAATATAAAAATGGAGAAAGTGAATCAAATTAGCCTATCAAATTATGGTGTGGAATTTGAGGTTCTTTGTAGTGAATATAAGTTTAAACATTTCTGGGAAGAGTTTACCAACCCTTTAAATGCCGAATTGCCGGTTGACTCAATTATCAAAAGTGCCGGTTTTATTTCAAATGATGATTTTTCGGAATCTATATTAAAACACAAGGAAGAGAGTAAATACATCTTAGAAAAAAAGTTCATTTGAGAATTCAATTGACCATATTATACATGTGTATTTGCTTTTGTTTGAAATCGCAAATAATCGTAAGCTATTCACTGGGTAGTATTGGCGGTAATATGAAAACGAGTACCTATAGCAGCCCTGTTTTAATAAATGGAGATAACTGCATTAAGGTTACCAATAGTATATCAAAATTTAGTGTGAGTAAAAAAGGTGATTTTTTTTCTACTTGTTCGGTAAACATCAATTTTGAAAGAATTCAAATTCAGCTTGCTTTAGCGCCGAATCCAGTTAATACTTTTACTGCAATTAAGTGTACGGGTAAGCTTCCAAATGATAGCAAATTTGATGTGATGGTTTATAACAATACGGGGCAACCTGTGTATGCTACCGAAACAACACAGCAAAATCTTTTAGCCGGTTTTAGATTGAATTTATCTTCCTTGGTTACAGGTATCTATTTTGTACAAGTAAGTTCAAGTAGCGTTTTGTCAACACTTAAATTTTTAAAGAATTAATAATTGAATTTACATGGATAAACGTATTAGATTATTACTTTTATTGATTGGAATTTGCACTTCATTCATTTCCATTGCTCAAACAATTGTTCCAGATGGAATATTGTTTCAAGCAGTAGCAAGAGATGCCAATGGCAATGCGGCCGTTGCAAGAACAGTGTATGCAAAGGTTTCAATCATTAAGGGAAGTACTACAGGTGCTTCGGTATATGCAGAAAGTTTTCAAGTCACTTCTACCGAAGAGGGAATTTTTACCATTATTATTGGGAAAGGTACAAGGACTTCTGGTGCTGCCAACTTATTGGGTGTGGACTGGTCTTCGGGTATTTTTTATATGAATTTGCAGTTGGCAGTTGCACCTACTTTGCCAGATCCAAACTGGACGCCTACCAATGAATATGTTGATTTAGGGACGTCTCAATTTTGGAATGTACCTTTTGCTTTTGTTGCTGGAAGGGCTGCTGTGGCTGACTCTGCATTAACTATTGGTACAATTGTTCCGAGTATTAAGGGGGGAACTGGTATTAATAATAATGGGAAAACTATAACTATAGCTAACAATATAATTACAAAAGGCATTGGTGATTTAACCATCACAACCACTGCTGCTAGTAATGTGATTTTTCCTACTTCTGGAACACTTGCTACGCTAGCTGGAACAGAAACGCTTTCTAATAAAACTATAATTTCTCCAATTATCACTGGACGACCTGTTACCGTTACACAAGATACCGCAACTGCAGATAGTACCATAGCAACTACCTTGTTTGTTTCCAAAAAGGTAAGTGCGTTAGCCGCTGCCGCTGGCGCAACAGCTGGCGAGAAATTAAATTTATCGGATACTTCTGCAATGCTATCAAAAAGAATTGGTAGAGATACCATATCCTTATCCAATAGAATTAATATAAAACTTGATTCTGCTCAAATACCGGGGATCATTGCACCTTATCTTCAATCTGTTTCAGGTATGAAATATAGTGACACAGCAGCGATGCTTTCTAATAGATTTGCCAAAGATACTGCATCGCTTTCCAATAGAATCAACGCATTAAATACAAATATATCTGCTAATCTTGCAGCAGAAATAGCTAGAGCCACTTTAGCTGAAAATGTATTAACGAATAATTTAGCTACAGAAACTGCGCGCGCGAAAAGTAAATCCACAAGCGATTCCACCTCATTCATAAACAGATTAGTTTCCGATTCTGCAGTGCTTGCGACTAAATCAAGATCGGACTCTATAACACTAATAAGTAAATTAAGAGCAGATTCTACAACACTCGCTTCAAGAATAAGAGTTGCTGAATTGAAATCTACTTCAGATTCCACTTTATTTGTAAATAGATTGGTTACCGATTCTGCAGTGCTAGCGACTAAATCAAGAGTGGACTCTACAACACTGAGCAGTAAAATGAGAACCGATTCAACAGTATTGATGGACAGTATAAAACTAAAAGTGAATTTAAGTGATACTGCTACGATGCTTGCAAATTATGCTCGAAAATTTACACAAGACTATACTGTTAGAATTGCTGCTGGGAAATATTTAGGAAAATATGTGAGTGGAGATGTAATACCTTCTAGGGGGAAAACATTAGATGAATTTTTAAGTGATATCGTAACAGAAGTAATACATCCAACTTATGTATTGCCTTCGGTTACCATTGGGTCTAATCCAACTGCAACTGATTATGAAATAGGTTCATCTATCTCTGGAATTAATCTAACAAATGTTTTCACGCAAAATGACGGTGGTTCCATCATTTCAACAACCTATAAAAAGAATGGTGTAACACTTGGAAGTTCGTCTGATAACATTTCTAATTTAACATCGGCTCAAACCTATACTGTTCAGATTTCATATGCTACGGGGGCTGTTAAGCAAAATAATTTAGGCGTAAATGATAATGTTGGACAAATTAGTGCTGGTCAAGTGACGAGCACAGGAATTACATTTAGTCCAAAATCAAAAAGATATTGGGGCACTTCTAGTTCTTCATCACCTACGGATGCAGAAATCACTGGTGCCTTAAATGAATTTTCTACTGCAAAAAGTAAAATTGGGTTTTCAATTAATGTAGCCTCTGGAACTAAATATATATTTTATGCATATCCCGTAGGCTTTGCGGACCTAAGTTCATTGTCTGTAGGAGGTTTTGAAAGTTTATCTGCTTTTACAAAAATCACCAGAACATTTATAAATGCACAAGGATATAGTAGCACCTATATTATTTATGTATCTAACAATAATTTCTCATCAAGTGTAGATAATATAAACTGTAACTAAGATGAAAAAAATATTTAAACTCATATTATTATCGCTCTTGATTGCTGTTGCTGGTAAAGCGCAAATTAAGCTAGTGGGAAATATCACAACCAATGGAGTAGCTGCCTACCCAACACATATTGACAGTTTAGGAAAGGGAGGTTATATGACTATCCCAACTATTACCGAACGTGATAATATTCCAACACTTAGAAGAAAATATGGAATGTTGGTTTATGTTCAATCAAATGACTCTTTGTATAAATTATCAAGTATTAGCTTAGATAATTCTAACTGGATTACAATGGGCTTAGCAAGTGTTTTGAAACTTGCCAATGATTCAGTATTGGTTTACACTAAAATTAAATCCGATTCTACAACACTAGCAGGAAGAATTAGTGCATTAGGAACCTCGGTTGCTGGCGATATTTCCAATGCTATTTCAGGTTCAAATGCTGGGCTGGCTGCTGAAATTACAAGAGCTACCAATGCAGAAAATGCACTTTCGGCAAGAGTAACAACCAATTCAACTAATATTACTTCTAATACAACAAGTATTACAAGTTTAACAGCTACGATAAATGCGGCCACTTCTATTAATACTGCCAACACAATTGCATTAAGAGATGCGAACGGAAATTTTAGTGCAGGCATCATTACCGCGTCATTGGCAGGGAATGCTAGTACCACTACAAAACTTGCGGCGACTAAAAATATTTATGGTAATCCATTTGATGGAAGTTCGGATTTAGCACAAGTCATAGAAGGAACCTATGGTGGAACAGGAATAAATAACGGAAATAATACCATCAGATTAGGGGGAAATATTTTAACGGCAAATAGTTTTACTACTGCTGGTAATTATAGTACTACTCTAACCAGCACGGGTGTTACCGATATTACTTTGCCTACTACTGGGACTATTTCAACATTAGCTGGAACAGAGACTTTGACTAATAAAACAATAGTAAGTCCTAATTTAACGGGGGTGCCTGTAGCACCAACGGCTGCTTCTGGAACAAGTACCACTCAGTTAGCAACAACGGCCTTCGTAAGTGCGGCAGATGTTGCCTTGGGAAATAGAATTGATGTGAATACAACAAATATTAATAGTAACACATTAAGTATAGGAACGAATGCAACTAACATTGCAGCAAATACAACTGCAATAAATAATAGAGTTAGTTTTTCTGATATGCCAGCATTTTTGCTGCCGTATTTAAAAATTGATGACACTTTAAATATGCTATCAGTTTATAGAGCAGCAATGATTGACAACAATACAAAAATTGCATCTTTAATTACAGACACTGCTACTTTAATTGCACGCTTTGGATTGAAAGAAAATATTTCTAATAAAAGCACAGATGTAAGTGCAGATGCTACATCTAATACAAAATATCCATCTGTAAAATCGGTTAAAGATTTTGTGGATGCTACTGTAACTGCTGCTACACCAGATGCAACTACAATTTCAAAAGGTAAGATTCAATTGACCGGAGACTTAACGGGTATTGCAGCCTCTCCAACAGTAAATTCTGTTGGCGGTTCAAGTTCTACCACAATTCATACTGCAGAGTTATTAACCAATGCAGCAACAAATTTAAATACTCCTAGCACCATTGTAAAAAGAGATGCAAGTGGTAATTTAAGTGCTGGTAACATTTCTGCAAGTTTGACTGGAAATGTAAATGGTAATTTAACTGGTGACGTGGTTGGAAATCTAACAGGTAATGCAAGTACATCAACAAAATTATCAGCTACTAAAAATATTTATGGTAATCCATTTGATGGTAGTGCGGATTTAACACAAGCCATAGAAGGAACCTATGGTGGAACAGGAATTAATAATGGAAACAAAACCATTACAATAGGAGGTAACATTTTGACAGCAAGTGATTTTACGACTGCTGGAAATTATAGTACTACCTTAACAAGCACTGGCGTAACAAATATTACGTTACCTACAACTGGTACAATTGCTACCTTATCAGGAACAGAGACTTTAACCAATAAAACAATTGCAAGTGCAATTTTAACGGGATTGCCAACTGCACCTACTGCTGCTGCAGGAACAAGTACAACACAAGTTGCAACCACCGAGTTTGTAACAACAACAACAAGTGCAGCAACGCCAGATGCATCTAATACCGTAAAAGGTAAGGTTCAATTAGCAGGTGACCTTGGCGGCATTGCCACATCTCCAACAGTAAATACAGTTGGTGGATCTAGTTCATCAACAATCCATACTGCCGAGTTATTAGCTAATGCAGCAACAAATGTAAATACACCTAATACGATTGTAAAAAGAGATGCGAGTGGTAATTTTATTGCTGGAAATATTGCTGCTAATTTGACGGGTAATGTAACGGGAAATTTATCAGGTAACGCTACTACTTCAACATCACTAGCAGCTACTAAAAATATTTATGGCAATCCATTTGATGGTAGTGCTGATTTAACACAAGCAATAGCAGGAACCTTTGGTGGAACAGGAATTAACAATGGAAATAAAACCATTACAATTGGAGGTAATATTTTAACTGCAAGTGATTTTACGACTGTTGGAAATTATAGCACTACATTAACTAGTACTGGTGTAACAAATATTATTTTGCCCACAACTGGTACAATTGCTACTTTGGCAGGTACGGAAACTTTAACCAATAAAACAATTGCAAATGCAATTTTAACTGGTGTACCTACAGCGCCTACAGCTACTGCCGGAACAAATAATACACAAGTAGCAACAACTGCTTTTGTTACAGCAACAACAAATGCTGCAACGCCGGATGCATCTACAACAGTAAAAGGAAAAGTTCAATTAGCGGGTGATTTAGGGGGCATTGCCACATCACCAACAGTAAATACAGTTGGAGGTTCTAGTTCATCAACAATCCATACTGCAGAGCTATTAGCCAATGCAGCAACGGATGCAAATACACATAGCGTCATTGTAAAAAGAGATGCGAATGGTGATTTTTCAGCTGGAACAATAACAGCAGATTTACTAGGAACATCAACAAATGTTACAGGAATTATATTGGGAGCGAATGGAGGAACAGGCATAATTAACACTGGCAAAACCATTACGCTAGGAGGTAACATTTTAACTGCGAATAGTTTCACTACAGCTGGAAATTATAATACTACTTTAACAAGCACTGGTGCAACAAATATTACCTTACCAACAACTGGTACAATTGCGACATTAGCAGGTACGGAGACATTAACTAATAAAACTATCGTAAACGCTAATTTAACGGGTATTCCTACCGCTCCTACAGCAACTGCTGGAACAAACAATACACAATTAGCAACAACTGCTTTTGTTACAGCAACGACAAGTGCTGCAACGCCGGATGCATCTACAACAGTAAAAGGAAAGGTTCAATTAGCGGGTGATTTAGGAGGCATTGCCACATCACCAACAGTGAATACAGTTGGAGGTTCTAGTTCATCAACAATTCATACTGCCGAGTTATTAGCTAATGCAGCAACAGATGTAAATACACCTAACACGATTGTAAAAAGAGATGCGAGTGGTAATTTTAGTGCAGGAAATATTGCTGCTAGCTTAACAGGAAATGTAATAGGAAATTTAACTGGTAATGCAACCACTGCAACTACTGCTGGAAACATTACAGCTACATCCAATACCACATTAACTTCTTTAACTAACTTAAATACTATTGGAACTATAACAAGTGGTGTATGGAGTGCCACCATTATAGATGTTGCACATGGTGGAACGGGTTTAGCTACTACCTCACAAAATTATATTTTTGCAGGACCCACTTTAGGATCTGGTGCACCAAGTTTTAGACAATTAACTTCGGCAGATGTACCAGCAGGAAGTGGTAATTATATTTTTAACAGTACTTCACAACAATCAAGTTCAAATTTTAATATTAGTGGTAGTGGAGTCATCGGAACTTCATTAACTGCGGGAAGTTTAACATTAACAACCGCACTCTCGCCTTCGAGTGGTGGTAGTGGAGTTAATAACGGTAACAAGACGATCACATTAGGCGGAAATTTTTTAACAGGGGGTAATTTTTCAACAATAGGATCTTCTGCACTAGTATTAAGAACATTAGGAGCAACTGATCTTACCTTGCCAACATCAGGAACACTTGCTACCTTAAGTGATATTAGTGGAAGCACCATTGGTGGTGCACAAATTACGGGTGTAATTTTACCTTTAAACGGTGGTACAGGAATTGCCAATGCGCAAACTAACACAATAACTTTAGGTGGTCCATTGGTTACGACGGGTAACGGTAACATCACCTTAAATTCATCTGGTGCTGGAAGTACAATTACTTTACCCACCATCGGAACGATAGCAACTTTAGCTGGTACAGAGACCTTAACCAATAAGACTATTGTAGACCTTGCATTAACAGGTGTGCCAACAGCACCTACGGCTTCTGCAGGAACTAGCACTACACAAATTGCAACAACAGCATTTGTAAATGCAACAACAACTGCTGCAACACCAGATGCATCTACAACCGTAAAAGGTAAGGTTCAGTTGGCCGGAGATTTAGGAGGTACTGCAACCTCGCCAACGGTAAATACAGTTGGTGGATCAACTTCATCTACAATTCATACCGCTGAATTATTAGCTAATGCTGCAACAAATTTAAATACTGCAAGTACTATTGTTAAAAGAGATGCGAGTGGTAATTTTAATGCAGGTACCGTTACTGCAAATTTAAGTGGTAATGCTACTACAGCAACTACGGCAGGAAATATAACAGCAACTAGCAATACAACATTAACATCTTTAGCAAATTTAAATACGGTAGGTACAATTACAACGGGTATTTGGAGTGCAACAACAATTGACGTTGCACATGGTGGTTCGGGCGCAACAAGTACTTCTCAGAATTTTGTTTTTGCTGGACCAACTTTAGGAGCAGGTGCACCTACTTTTAGAGCATTAACATCGGCAGATGTACCTGCGGGCAGTGGTAGTTATATTGCAAATGGAACTTCACAGCAAGCAAGTTCTAATTTTAATATTAGTGGTAATGGTGTTGTGGGGGGTGATATAACTGCTAGTACATTTACGGTGCCTGCTGGATTAAGTACTCAATTTTTAAAAGCGAATGGTACATTAGATGCAACGACATATGCAACAGCTGGAGCAAATTCTAATATAACCTCTTTAACAGGTCTTACAACTGCTTTGTCATTAACACAAGGGGGCACAGGTTCCACCACCAAAAACTTTGTAGACCTTACAACTGCTCAAACTATTGCAGGAGCAAAAACATTTAGTAGTACTGCAACATTTAATACAGATATAAAAATAAATGGATTAAATCTTGGAGCAGGTCCAAATTCTACCGTTACAACAAATACTGTTTTTGGTAAAAATGCATTAGTTAATTCGGCTTCTTCTGATTTGAATACTGCAATAGGTTATCGCGCTTTAAATTCAAATGATGCAACTGCATTTGGAAATACAGCTGTAGGGGCAAATGCAATTAATTTAAATACTACTGGGCAAAGAAATACGGCAGTAGGTGAATCAGCTATGACAAAAAACACAACTGGAAATTCAAATACCGCCGTTGGAGAATATGCTTTAAGAGATAATAGTATAGGATCAGACAATACTTCAGTTGGTAATTTTGCATTAGCCTCAAATATTGGAAGTAAGAATACCGCCATTGGTTCTGGGGCAAATACCACTTCCACCACCATTGAAAATACCACTGCAATTGGTTATGGAGCAACTGTAACAGCTAGCAATACCATTCAATTAGGAAATACGGATATAACAAGTGTAATGACTAGTGGAAATTTAAAAGCTGGAACAGTAACTTACCCCAATACACATAATAGTATAGCGAATCAAGTGCTATCAATAGATGCATCCGGAAATGCATCATTCAATTCATTGGGAGCTGCTGGTGCTACATTGACTAACGGAAAAATTTTAGTAGGTAATGCAAGTAATATAGGAACGGAAGTAACTGTGTCTGGTGATGTTTCTATGACTAATACGGGTGTTATTAATATTAATGCTGGAGTCATTACCACAACTGATATAGCAAGTTCAGCTATTACTTATGCTAAGTTGCAAAATATTACTACTGGTAAATTATTAGGAAGTGTATCAGCGTCTTCAGTGGCACCAGGTGAGGTAACAATAGGATCTGGGTTAGCTTTAAGTTCAACAGGTACTTTAACGGCTAGCGGAAGTGGAGGTACGGTAACCAATGTGAGTGCATTAACTTTAGGAACAAGTGGAACAGATGTTAATTCAACAGTAGCAAATAGTACGACTACTCCAACTATAACATTAAACATACCAGATGCGTCTGCAACAGCAAGAGGATTGGTGACTACTGGTGCTCAAATATTTGCTGGAGCAAAAACCTTTAATAGCGACATTGTAATGGGTAGTGCGAGATTTGGATTAGGTGGAGGTAGTGGAGGAACACAAGGAAGAAACATTGCAATGGGTATAAATGCATTACAAGCTAATACCACCGGACAATGGAACGTTGCTTTAGGAGCATATGCTTTGCAAACTGGTTCGACAGCATCAAACAACGTTGCAGTTGGTAATGAGGTAATGGGTGTGTCAGCTCCCGGTAATTCAAATACAGGAGTAGGTAATAGATCCTTGTTTTATACAACTGGTAGTTCTAATACAGCAATAGGTGCTTCTTCAGGCGCAACCATTACAACTGGTTCCAATAACACATTTATAGGAGCAAGTGCAGATGCTGATATAGTTGGTAGAACAAATGCCACGGCAATTGGTAATGGTGCAATTGTAACTGCTGATAATAGCTTTCAATTGGGTAATGCTTCAATCACAAATATTAAGACTACTGGAACATTAACTGCAGGAACAGTCACTTATCCAAATGCACATAATAGTATTGCCAATCAAGTTTTAACTATTAATTCATCCGGTACAGCTAGCTGGGCTCCAAATAGTTCTGCATCATTAGCTGGTGGCGTTGCAGGTGCAATACCATATCAATCTGGTGTGGGTGTAACAGGATATACCGCCGCTGGAACTTCGGGACAAATTTTAACTTCAGCTGGAACAGGAACGCCAACGTGGATTACTACTTTGCCAGTTGCAAATGGAGGTACAGGTTCTGCTACTTTAACGAGCAATGCAGTTTTATTAGGCAATGGAACCGGCGCGGTTCAAACAGTCGCACCAGGAACTTCAGGAAATATTTTAACTTCCAATGGAACTACTTGGACATCAGTAGCTGCGAGTTCCTCTGGCGTTACTACTCTTGGTAATATAAGTGCAACTTCCAATGCCAAAGGGGCTACCATTAGTGGAACGACTTTAACATTAACTGCTGCTGACGTCACTAATGGTGGTGTTGTAACAACTGCTGCTCAAACATTTGCGGGAACAAAATCCTTTGCAGATGTAAACTTAAGTGGGGCATTAAATGGGGGCTCATCTGCAACCTCTACTATTGCAGGATTCAACGCTTCAATTTCCACTGTAACCTCAGCTTTAACCATTAGCTCTGCCAATGCAGCCACCTATAATGGGAAAGTGTTGGTTTGTTCTGGAAGTGCATTTACGGTTACATTTGATAGTACCGTACCTGTTGGATTTTCTTGTATGATTTTACAATCCGATAATAACACAGTAAGTTTCTCGGGAACAAATAATAGATACAATTATTCATCCACTTCTGGTATTTACGCTATTGCTACCGCAATGTGTTATGCGAGCGGGGCAGTATTATTAACTGGAGACTTACAGTAGAAAATGAAAAAGATATTTTTAATCATATTATTGCTTGTTGTGCATTTTAAAATGAATGCTCAAATAACCATGCCCGATTTACAAGGTATGCAATACGTGAATAGCAATTTTGGTAATGCATTAAATTTTGATGGCACCAACACATACGGATTAGGTAAGGTTTATGTATTAGATTCTTTATTGGATTTCACTATTGAATTTTGGATTAAAAATACGGGCACCGATGGTACGAATGATCGTATTTATGGATCTTACTTTAACGATGCATTACAAATAGGCAAGAGTAGTACACAATTAAAATTAAAAGCTACCGATTTAGGTGGTCCTGATTGGCAAACTGTGTGTACCCTTGAATCAAATATATGGGTGCATATTGCTATTATCAGAAGCGGTACTGCATTAAAAGTATATAAAAATGCAAGCTTGGTTCAATCCTATACGGTTGACGGAACATCAAATTTACCAAGTTTTTTTAGGCTTGGCTCCAATATAAATGGTACAGGTGAAAATGGAAATTTTTCCATAGACGAATTAAGAATCTGGAAAATTGCATTAGCGACTAGTCCTGTCAATTTCATTCAAAAATATATGTACTCACCAATTAACCCAAATTCAACAACAGACGCAAACCCTTCTACAAAATTAGTTTTGTATTATAGGTTTGATCAAGGAACTGTTGGAGCTAGTAATGCTAGCGAATTGGGTTTATATAATTTAGCAATTAGTAATTAAAGGATATGAAAAAAACAATTTATTTAATCTTAGGTGTATTATTATCATGTCAATTATTTGCCAATAATTTAGCAATTGGGACACCCGTATATAACGGCACTTCTCATACTTTAACCTTTACCATTAAATGGGATAATAGTTGGAGAGTGAATTCGGGACCAAGTAATTACGATGCAGTATGGCTTTTTGTTAAAAGACAACCATGTGGTGCGAATGGTATTTGGTCGCATGCATTACTAAGTAGTACGCAAGGTGACCATGTAGTATCTGGAACCAATGCAAATGGTTTAGTAATAGATGCAGTTTCAGATAATATGGGCGTATTTGTTCATTTAGGGGCAAATGCGAGTAATCAAATTATTAGTTCTTTAACAACAACAACAATCGTACTAAAGTTAACCGAAAATTATAATCCAACTTTATCCGGATCTTCAAGTGCAACTGCAGATAACTGGAAAGTTTTTGGTTTTGAAATGGTATATGTACCTGCTGGTAATTTTTCATTAGGAGATGGAAGAACTACTAACACAAATAATTTTTCCAATGGTAATACTACACAAGCACTTACTATTACAAGTGCTTTACAAGCAAGTGGGTTAGGTGCTGCAAGCAATTATACCAATGCTAGTGTGTATGGTTGCAGTATACCGTTACCGTCAACTTATCCATTGGGATATAATGGATTTTATTGTATGAAGTATGAGATTTTACAAGGACAAATGGTTGACTTCTACAATACACTTACCTATGATCAACAAGCAGCACGTTTAAAAGTTTCAAGTAACAGGGTACTTACTTCTACAGGGCAATATATAGGAGAAAATTGGAATGCTTTGGGGATTTATAATTCAACAACGGGCACTAACAATTCCATTCCGGCAACAATAACAACTTCCTATCCTCATATTCCAATGGGGTACATGAATTGGCAGGATTTGACTTCCTATTTAGATTGGTCTGGCCTTAGACCCATGAATGAGTTTGAATATGAGAAAGCATGTAGAGGTACTTTAACAGCAGTTCCATTTGAATATCCATGGGGCACTACAATTTTAAACGGGGGGAATTATGATAATCGATTCTGGGCACAATGGGGTGCAACCGATACATGGAATATCTATGACGGAGCTTGTAGAAACTGGGAGGACAATGGACCTATAAGATCCGGATTTGCAGCGACTACCACAAGTAATAGATCTCAATCTGGTGCCACTTATTATGGAATTATGGAAATGGCTGGTAATGTTTCAGAACAATGTGTTGGAGGTGGAGCTGGATTTGATTATTCTACTTTCACAACGGTCAATGGTAATGGAGCCTTAACAAATGTTGGCTTAGCTGATGTTACAGGTTGGCCATTAGACGGAGGAATAAGCAGCGGTACTATAATAAAAGGGGGTGACTTTAGAACGTATGGTTCCACTAATCAGTTACAAGTTTCTGACAGAACTAATTATGCAGGTTCAACAGATAATAATGCCACCAATAGACAAAGATATATTGGCGGTAGGGGGATAAGAAGTTTTTAATTTTTAAATTATTAGTTTATGAAAAATATAATTTTCACAGTTTTTGTTTTACTCTTTGCAAATAGTTTATTTGCAAATAACCTAGCTATATCTGCACCGGTGTATAGCGCTGAAACTTTAACTTTTACAGTTTCATGGGATAATAGCTGGAATATAAGTACGGGTCCAGCTAATCATGATGCAGTCTGGATTTTCATAAAAAGACAAAAATGTACAGGTAATAATAATTGGGTACATCAATTAGTTTCAACGACTGCTGGAGATCATAGTGCAAAGGTTAGTGCAGTTACTTCAACGATTGTTTCTGTTATACCTAGTGCAGATGGTGTTGGTGTATTTATTAAAAGAATTGGAACCAATGTAGTTGGTAATGTGGGGAGTCAAACCATTAGTTTAAAATTGGCATCTACTAATCCTAGTATTACTACTACCACTTCAGATAATTTTAAAGTCATTGGCATTGAAATGGTATATGTTCCACAAGGTGAATTTTATATTGGTGATGGAAGAACAACTGCATTAAATGGCGCATTTTGTGATGCAGGTACTTCTTCACCCAAAAAAATTACGAGTGCAATTCAGTCAAGTGGCCTTGGTGCGGCAAGTAACTATACTTTGTCTAATACTACTGGCTGCAGTATGCCATTACCTGCTACATTCCCACTTGGCTACAATGGTTATTATTGTATGAAATATGAATTATTACAAGGTGTATTTGTTGAGTATTTAAATACACTTAATTATGATCAACAAGCCTCGAGACTAAGAGGTCCTTTGCCGAATCAAGCTACTCCTGTATATTTTTATAACTGGAGTAGTTTTAGTGTTTATACTACAGCCACTGGTACCTACAATACAAAAGCAGCTATCTTCTCATGTAATTATCCATACATACCGATGGGTGGGTTGAACTGGCAAGATCTTGCTGCAGTATTAGATTGGAGTGGCTTAAGACCCATGACAGAATTTGAATATGAAAAAGCATGTAGAGGTAATAACGGTGGAACAGCTAATACACCAATTGCTTTTGAGTATCCTTGGGGCAACACTACTTTAAATGGTGGAAATTTTGACAATAGATATTGGGCAGATTTTAGCTCAACAATTGTATACAATATATACGAAGGCGCATGTAGAAATTGGGATGATAATGGAGCCATCCGCGCGGGTTTTGCAGCATCTTCTAACAGTAACCGATCTCAATCTGGAGCCACTTATTATGGAATTATGGAGATGGCTGGAAATGTGAATGAACAATGTGTTGGTGGTGGAGCCGGATATGATTACTCAGGTTTTACAACAACAAATGGAGATGGGGTTGTTTCGGCAACAGGGCTAGCTAATGTTACAGGATGGCCAACTGACGGGGGTGTTGGAACAATTTTAAGAGGCGGGAATTTTAGAACTTATTGGAATATTTATGATTTAACTGTTTCTGACAGATCCTATTATTCTGGTTCTAATTATAATAGTTATTATAATAGCTATCCCAATGATCAAAATGGTAACAATGCAAGATCAAGAGAAATTGGTGGTAGAGGGGTAAGGACTTATTAAAATTTAAAATTTTTTTTATGAAAAATATAGCGTTCATTTTATTCTTATTGTTTGTATCCAAATTTGCAAATGCAAATAATTTAAATATTGCAAACACGAGTTTTAATTCAACTAATAACACAGTAACATTTACTATTTCATGGGAAAATAGTTGGAGATTAACCACAGGCCCATCCAATTGGGATGCTGTATGGGTTTTTGTTAAAAGACAAGCTTGTTCTAGCACCAATATTTGGGCTTCTCAGTTATTAAGTACCACTTCTGCAGATCATACCAATTCAGGTAGTTTATTAACGGTGGATGCAACAAGTGATGGTATGGGGGTATTTATAAGAAGAGCTTCAACCGCTACAGCAACTGGAAATATTACTTCCACTACAGTCACCTTAAAATTAAATACGTCAGCTTCTAATACAAGTCCTTTAATTACTACCGGTGCAAATGATAATTTTAAAGTAATGGGAATGGAAATGGTTTATGTACCTCAGGGGAGCTATTACTTAGGTGATGGAAGGTCTACGAATTCAAATAATTTCTCGGCTGGTAATAATGCAAGCACACCTTTGCTAATTGATGCAAGTAAGCAAAATGCCGGACTGGGGGTATCTACTGTATACTGTAATAGTTTTACATATGGTTGTCCAAGTGCACTGCCCAGTACTTTTCCATTAGGATATAATGGATTCTATTGTATGAAGTATGAATTATCAGTTAGTGCCTATGTTGATTTTTTAAATTGTTTAACCTACGATCAGCAAGCAAAAAAACTTGCAAAAAGAGGTGCGAATTATCCTAATAATGTTGGCGCAAGTTTTACTGAAACTTGGCAAACTTTAGGTATTGTTGTTTCAGTTGCTGGTACCTATAATACCGTCCCTGCTGTGTTCACACAAGGAAGTGGTTCATACTACAGACCTATGCATCAAATCAATTGGCAGGATTTAGCATCCTATTTGGACTGGTCTGGTTTAAGACCAATGAGTGAATTTGAATTTGAAAAAGCTTGCAGGGGCAATAACGCAGGCGCAGCAAATAATGCAGTAGCTAATGAGTATCCATGGGGTAATACAACTATTTATCAAACTACTTCAGGTAGCAATTATGCAGCAGCAAACGAGTCTTATAATTCTTGGGGACAACAAGGTCCAGCTACATACAATTGGGCCGATTGGGGTACCTGGTCACCGATGCGATCTGGTGCACCAGCTGCTTATCCAAATGCAACTAGGACTCAAGCAGGAGCTACTTATTATGGTATTATGGAAATGGGTGGAAATGTTTGGGAGCAATGTGTAGGTGGAGGTAGTGGGTATGATTATTCAACATTTACAACCGCAAATGGTGATGGAAATTTATCAAATATTGGTTTAGCAAATGTGACAGGATGGCCTGCTAATGGTGGAACAAACAGTGGAACTATTTTAAGAGGGGGCTCCTTTAATTATGACCAAAATTATATAAGGGTATCTGACCGAACTCTTTATGCAGGAGATGATTTGAATGGTAATACAAATAGTGCATGGACTGTTGGTGGAAGGGGAGTGAGAACAATGATTTATCCATAATATTTTATTCAAATTAGTTGAGCAATAAGATTTATATATTATTAGTAGTTTTTATGCTTTTTGGCATAAAAAAAATGCATGCACAGTATACGGGTGGTAATGGTGGCGGGTATGATACCGCAAAAATTAGCCTTTCAACCTGTACGTATACATTTGATTATAGCTTATTGTTTTATGCTGGCGGTAATGGTGGAGGATATGATACTACACAAATTACTAAAGCAGCTTGTCCAATAACTGTTTACTCAGAGTTCTTGATTTATGCTGGTGGAGATGGGGGAGGTTATGATACTACACAAATAAGTAAAACTTCCTGTCCCGTTACCATCAATAAAGAATTTTTGATTTATGCAGGTGGAGATGGAGGGGGTTATGATACTACACAAATAAGTAAAACTTCCTGTCCTATTCCAGAGAGTACTAATTTTTATGTTGGAAGCCCAGTAACTGTAGGGTCCTCTAAGGGTATTGTAACTAATACTTCTTCAAACCAAAATGGCCCATATATAGCAGCTGCTTCTAACAAATATGCTATTATAAAAGGGGATTGTATTGCACTTACTACAACAGGTTCTGGAGCTACAGCTTATAGTTGGACACAATCAGTTGGATCTGATATTACCACTACCAATGCCCAAAACACAACTGCAAAACCCACTCAAAATACTGTGTATACTGTAACTGCAACCGGGTCTACAGCAGGTTGTAGAAATACAGGAACAGTTTCCATTAAGGTTATTGATAATGGAACTACTACTATCACATACCCTACTTCAATTTGTAATTCACAAAGTACCAATCAATATCAATATCCTACCATTATAGGTTTAACCAATGGAGTTTTTAGCATAAGTCCATCAACGGGTATGACCATTGAAACAAAATCAGGAGCTATAAAAACATATAGCTCAACTGTACAAACTTATGTGGTAACATATACCTATGGAAGTACTTGTTCTAGTACAACAACGGCAACAATAGCTATAACCAATAGCTGTGGAACAAATGCTGGTGTTGTCTCTTATACGAATATGTATACTGGTGGTTTGTCAAGTTCAGTAGCCTCCACAAATTATTTAACAACTGCGGCATGTGTCGAAAATCCAATTATAGAAAGTAAAATTTACGCAGGAGGTTTATCTAATAATATTGTAAGCACAAATATCAATTCAACGTTTGCTGCATGTCCTTCAAATATAGATATCACCACTTTAATATATGCTGGAGGGCAGAGTAATAATGTCACTTCAAATAATGCACTTCAATTACAAGCTTGTACATTTCCTATTGGCGATAACTTTTATTTAGGTGGTACTGGTCCAGGATATAATCTAGCGTTAAGAACGCCTACAACCAGTGCTACTTCAGGAACTACGGTAGCAGTATCTGCAGACCAAACAATTTGTCCCGGCGGACCCATTACCCTAACAGCAACTGGTGCAACTAATTTTACTTGGAGTCCTGCAACCAATTTATCTAGCACTATTATTGCTAATCCAGTTGCTAGACCAACCACTACGACAACCTATACTGTTGTAGGAACAGGAGGAGTTGGTTGTATTAACACAGCAAAAGTTACGATAACAGTTAAAGAAGATAACTATACATCTGTTTCCTACGGTGCCTATAATTTTGATGAAACTGATATGGGGTTAAAAAAAGTAAATATTTTAGGTCCTTTAACAGGAAGTTTTTCAGCTAGTCCTGCAGGTTTATTTTATGATCAAACATCTGGTTCATTTACACCAGGTTTAAGCACGAGTGGGGTATATGCAATAAGTTATAATTATACAAAGGGCACTTGTAATTATACCTATGTTTCCAATGTAAATATTACCACACTTCCACCATCTATTACCTATCCTTCCCCTTCCATTTTTTATATTAACTATGCAGGCATTACGATTACTCCAACCAATACAGGTGGCAGAGCCATTGCCTATGAAGCTTTAGATGCTTTACCTGCAGGATTAACTATCAATACTACTACTGGAACTATTACTGGAACACCAACTGCGTTGGTTGAAAATGCGAGTGTAAGAGTACGTGCTTATAATTTAAACAAGTCTGGAGGAATCAATTATAGTGATGTGTATATAATGAGTATTTCGGTTAGAAAACCAATTATAAGTTCTACTACAAGTTCTGTAGCAAGTTTGAATACTACTTACGGAATTGCATCAACAACCAGAACTGTAAATGTTTCAGGACAATATATTATTCAAAATATTTTAGTCACCCCTCCAACTGGGTTTGAGGTTTCAAGTAATGCTAGTACTGGTTTTGCTAATACATTAACCATAAATGCATCTAGCGGAAATATTGCCTCTACTAATGCCTACATCAGATTAAAAACTTCCGCAGGTGTTGGTAATTTTTCTGGTACAGTGAATTTAACAAGTGATGCAGCTGATATGCTTTCCATTCCTGTTGCAACAAGTTATGTGGCCGCTGGACCATTAACGGTAACGGCAAGCTATTTCCAAAAATTCTATGGATCAAAAATTACTTTAGGCGCTGGTTCTATTGGGTTCACTTCAACAGGTTTAATGAATGGTGAAACAATTGGCACAGTAACATTAAGCGCATTAAATGGAACTGCAGCAAACGATGCTCCTGGTTTATATACACTTACACCTTCTGTAGCAATGGGTGGTACCTTCTCAGCCGCCAATTACAATATTGTTTATGCACCCGGACAATTTGAAGTATTATATAGCTTATATAATTTTAACATGACAGGAAGCACTTCAAATTGGGTTTTAGGTAAAGTACCTATGCCTAAAATTGCGGCAGGTGTTATTTCTAATTTATCATACAATACAGCTACCTATACATCAAACATATCAACTAGTTTCTCAAGCATTTTAGCAAGAGGAGCTTGTTGGAGTACTTCTATCAATCCAACAATTAGTAATAGCAAAGTAGTTGATGGAGCAACAACCAATGGTTTGATGACCTCTAATTTAACAGGGTTAACAAATGGAACTACTTATTTTGTTAGAACCTATATTACAATTGGTAGTTACACTTACTATGGACCGAATGTTAAATTCACAACACCAATTGCATATGATGGATCAACAATTGCAAAAGCAGCAGCCTCAGGATTTCAATTACATACTGACTTCCCTGCTTTAGTATCTGGTTGGTATTATATAAAATCGGCAAGCATGTCTACTGCTAAAGAAATGTATGTAGATATGACCGAAGATGGAGGAGGATATGACTTTTATTTTGTTACCACAGGCCCATCTGTCTCAACAGCTACTGAAACAAATGGGGGTACTGCTTTGGGATTAGACTTGGTAATGCCAAGGAGCAAAGGTCATTGGAAAGCTATGTCTAATGCGGTTTTAACGGCGATTGCTGCAAATAAGGCGGGCGGTGGAACTTATGTTAACTACTTTCAAACTACATATGGGGTTTATAGAAATACGAATGCGGGAAATGGTTCCAGTAATTACACAAATAAAGTAATGAGAAGTTCATCTTATGGCGGCACAACGAACGCACCAGATTGGAAAGTTAAAGATGGAGGAAGATGGTGGTTAAGAGATAATGTGCATTCTGAGCCTAATGGCGATTACACGAATGACGGTTTATTAGGATTACAAGCAGGAGGCTATACCTTTCCTAATCCATATGACTATTCTAATATTGGATTTAATGATGGAGGATCATCTTACTTCACTGGATCCTTTTATTTAGTATCTACGAATAGCAAGCCTTAATATTTTATTTAAGTAAATAATACACCCCCCAACTGGATAAATAAGCAAGGCCTGTCATCATGAAAAATTGAAGGACGGGCCATTTCCAACTTTGAGTTTCTCTTTTTACAACAGCAAGTGTACTCATACATTGCATAGCGAGCACATAAAATATCATTAAGGATAATGCTGCTGCCAAACTATATAC
>CANFGZ010000012.1 GCA_947446585.1 Chitinophagaceae bacterium
TGAAACGGTGGGCTGTTGAAACGGTGGGCTGTTGAAACGGTGGGCTGTTGAAACGGTGGGCTGTTGAAACGGTGGGCTGTTGAAACGGTGGGCTGTTGAAACGGTGGGCTAAAATAAACGCTTCGGTTCTATTTCGCTAGCAGATTAGCAAACAATTTATACGCTCCCGTTATACCTGCAGGCAATTGTCTGAAAAAAGAAATTCCGGTATACACAAATTTTCCTTTCCCATATTTAGCTACAATCAAACTGCCATCATTTTCATTTTCTCCGGGATCTTTCATGCTCAGCAATTTCTGATAATTGGAATCAATATCTCCCGCATGATAGATGCTTCTTTCTTGAATCCATCCTTCAAAATCCTTATTCGTTATTTTATTGGGGTAATTAAAAGCCCTATGATTGGGTAACAGCATATTCATTGTTGCATTTTCGTCTGTAACCCTGTTACGCGTAATGTTGAATGGATAAGGAGCAATTTTCGCTTTCACCGGACCCAGTTGATTGCTAGTATTGTATTGCACCAAAAGCACACCGCCTTGTTGCACATATTCCATCAACGCATCGTAAACATCATTCAACCACTCATTCGTGTTGTAGGCGCGCACACCTGTAACAATCGCATCAAATTGTTTTAAATAAGCTGCATTTATTTCTTCTCTCTTAATGCTAGAAACTGCATATCCCATTTGAGATAAAGATTCTGAGACCTTATCCCCTGCCCCTTCAATATAACCAATTTTCTTTCCGGCAATTTTGATATCAGATGAAACCACTTTCACTTTTGCATCGCTATAGTAATTAATATGAGGGATATGATCATATTGAATGGTATGCAAATGCTCATTGTATACTTTATCTCCTTCAACTACTTCGAGAGTATTCACTCCATTTGGCAAACTGATGGTCAGCTTCTTTTTTTCATTCTTATTAAAGCTTAAATTTTTGGACAAATCATTTTGTACTGTTTGTGATGCGGACATCGATTTCCCTACTAGCTTCGTTTCCTTTTCGCCTGTTTTTGTAAAAGCAACCAATTCCACATTCATAGGCACATGTGATTCATTGGATGATAACAAAACGGATGATTCGGGGTTGATAGAAAATTTAGGCACAATCACCACAGGCTGATAAAACTCGCCTTTAACCGGATCGGTGTATTTATATTGTAACGGTTTTTTGAAACGAATAAACTGTCCATCAATTTTACAAGAAAATTCAACAACAATAGGTAGATTTTGTGGAGCTCCTGTAAACAATGAATCAGGCACATTGAAACTTCCTTCTGTTTTTCCATAACGCAACCAATAGGGCTCAGAAATATCATGACTACCATTGAACAAAATAGTCTTCGTTTGATTCACTGATTTGCCTGAAGCAACATTTCCCAACGAAAAAACTTTTTGATTAAAACTGGCCTCCACATCAGTTACAGATAATTTGGTTCTGGAAAACACATTCATATTAATTGTCGCGCTATCATTTTCAACAACCTTTTCTTCTGTTGAAGTCGCTTCTGCATAAATACCGGAACAAGCTATAATTAATTGATTGATTTCATTTAGCTTTTTTTGTTTCCAGAAATTTTCATCTTGTATTTTTTCGACCAGACTTTGTAAGTAAAACAATCCTTTTACAGATTTCTCAGGACTATTGATATCGTAATTTGAAATGATGGAATCTAATGTATTTGAAACTTCCGATTGTCCGATTCTATTCCATGTAGTGTTGATGCCATCCAATAATTCATTTACAGGTGCATCGCCTTTAATGGTTGAAAAATATTCAATAGCAGCCCCTCGTTGCGCAGGCACACCAAATCCCTGGCTTTCATGTTGGCTTCTACTTAATGAGGCAATTTCTCCATAAGTCTTACCCAATAAAGGATTATACACACCGGCATCAATTTTAAACTGATCTTCTTTTTGAGTATTAGTAGAACCGAAATTAAATGTATTCCATAACAAGCGTTTAGCCTTCCACGTGGTGATATTGTCTGTCAATTGATCAGGGAATTTTGAAGGATCGGCTGCAGCTTCATAGGCTTCTTGAGCTAAGATCGCAGATGCGGTATGATGTCCATGCCCGCCTTCTCCGGTAGTTGGAAAACGACAGATGATAATATCGGGGCGGTTCATCCTGATGATCTTCACCACATCATATAAAATCTTATCGTGGTTCCAAATACGCAAAGCCTCTTCAGGATTTTTACTGAAACCAAAATCATAAGCTCGGGTAAATAATTGTTCGGCACCGTCTATTCTTCTTGCCGCCAACAATTCCTGAGTTCTGATTAAGCCTAAATCAATACCTTGTTCGTCGCCGATTAAATTTTGACCGCCATCACCGCGTGTCATACTGAGATAGGCAGTTTTGTATAATTTCTCATTGGCGAGATAAGCCAGCAAACGAGTATTTTCATCATCAGGATGTGCAGCGATATAAAGCACCGAACCCAGTACATTCAACTTTTTTAGCTGTAATAAAATTTCTGAAGAGGTATATGATTTAGGCGTTTGCGAAATGACATTGGCATGTATGCATAATCCAATGCATATCAAACGAAATATTTTATTCAAAGTAACTATAGTTTAAAATTGATTATTGTCCTACCAGAAAAACCGCATTGGCGATTAGCAATTTTCCATTTTCCCAGAAACATCTAAAAATAGGATCGTCGGCGAAGTACACAATTTTACCTTGACCGTAATCCTGAACACCAATTACGGTTCCATCTTTTATTTTAGTTTTTACTGCATTTCCAACAAAACCTGAAACTGCATTTTCTTGTTTGATCACTCCAACATTCCATCCATCTTTAGAAAACTCAAACACATTCGCATTCATTTTTAAAGAATAATAATCAGTATATCCAAAAGCCAATGGATGGCTATCATCGATGTTTAACTTATAAATAGCTCCAGGAATATTTGACGACACCGATTCACGCTCTCTGTTCTCATAACGTTTGAGATCTGTGTATGAAGTCTCTTTAGATTCTTCATTTTCTTTTTTAGATTTAATGCCCCAATCTCCGCTTGCCATTTGTGTTACCGCATTTTCGATGGCAATTAATTTACCACCATCTCTGACCCAACTTTTCAAATTACTTTCTTTATCAGCAAGTATTTTATAGTTACCATCAGGCAAAATGATAACATCTATATCTTTCAAATTTTCATTTCCAATCGAATTGGCATTAATCAAATGAATCGGATAATCCAATTCTTGATCGAACAAATGCCATACCTCACCGGCAGCTGTAGATGAAACATATTCACCTGTTAACATAGCTACTCTTGGCGCATTTAATAAACGATTTTTATCAGAACCAAAATCCACTCCTGCATCCATGAAGCCTGAGCTAACAGGAGTTACTGTTGATCCCGATTGACCCACCCATTTCAACATGTTGCCGATTTTATTTTCGTTTCCTTTTCTGATTACAATCAACGAACCTTTATTGTAATTTTTTCCATTGAAAGAAAAATTCTTTTGTGCAGATCTTACTTTGATACCATTTTTCAATAAGCCTGCAAGTAATTGACCATCTTTAAATGAGTTATATTCAATAATGTAAGCATAGTCATTATTATCTGGAATTATATTAAATCCAATAACTAATGCAGGTTGTCCAACTACTTTTTCTTTAACCGCATAAGCATCTAATCCATAAGCATAAGGCAAAGACCAAGCTGTAATATCATAAGTAACTGAATCAGCTAACTTTGATTGTGGTTCAAATAATACCCTAACCAAATTTCCTTTTGTTTGTAATGTTGAAATCAATAAATCAGAACCACTTGTTGAGTACGATTCTTCTTTCCCTGTGTTATATCTATAGCCTTTAACTGCAGTTCCTTGTTTGGTATAACTGAATTCAATATTGTTTTTATTTAGTAACTCCATCAATGAAGCAGTTCTGTTTTTGTTGGAACTGTTGATGATGTAAGTCTTGTAATTACCACTGCCATTGGCTTTCACGTCATCGAAATACTTTTTAAATTCCTGATTTAATTTCATAGCATTGGCAGAAGAAATTTCAATCGTGCTCATGCTGGTGGTGAAATGATGCGCGATTCTGTCGGTTAGTTTCAATGTATCGTCGTTATTGACTTTAACATCCAAGCCTCCGCTTGAGTTTCCGGCTTGCTCGTAAGTCATGCCGATTGAGCCATTGTAAACAGGATAGGTATCACCGTAAGATGGATAGAACAAATCAAACACTTCTTTGGTGAAATACAACCATCCGTTTTTATCAAAATATTTAGCATGATTTTTTCCGATGCTGACCTGGAAGTTTCTTTGCCATGGCGTAATCACTTCATGATAAGGTTCTACTGCAGGCGCGAAATAATAATTGTCGGCATAATTCTGCTCATGAAAATCGCAATGCACTTGAGGCAACCATTCATTGTACACTTTGATGCGCGCGCGGCTTTCCACTTGAGTTTGCCAAGCCCAATCGCGATTCAAATCAAAATTATAATGATTACTTCTGCCATCAGGCCATGGTTCTTGGTGCTCTCTGGAAATTAAATCTACATCAGGATTTTTACCCGCGATTTGATTGTACCAGTTTACATAACGATCGCGACCATCAGGATTCAAACAAGGATCAATAATGACTACTGTATTTTTTAACCAGTTATTGACTTCATTGTTTTTTCCGGACAACAATTCAAATAGAACCTTCATGGCCGTTTCTGTAGAACTGGTTTCATTACCATGAACATTATAACTCAACCAAACAATAGTTGGCATAGAAGGATCGCCGGCTTTATCTGAAAGTACACCTGCGTTTCTCAAATTGTTTTTTCTGATCTCTTCAATACGACTCATATTTTCTGGAGCAGAAATCACCGCCATTAACAACTCTCTTCCTTCATTGGTGGTGCCGTAAGTTTTCAATTGCATTTTATCAGGCATGGCAGCCGCAGCCATTTTGAAATAGTTTACCATTTTATAATGAATGGTATATTTTGTACCTAAACTATATCCCAGAAACGCGTCGGGAGATTGTAATTGTTGGGCACATAATGACATTGTAATAAAACAAAGAAAGGCGGTGAGAATTGACTTCATACTTTAATATTTAAGGCGGTAAATTTATTAAAACTATGGTTACTTTTGGAAAAATTGTTTATATGAGGATTCTATCCGGGAAAACCGCCCTTTTGATTGGATTGGCATCAAAATAATTAGCATTCGCAACTTCCATGATATAAAAAAGGCAAACTAATTAAAGTTTACCTTTTTCTTATTTTACAACTATGAATTACCTAATTAAAAAATCACGAATTATAGCCCTTGAGTACAGCCTGTAGTATTTGCTATAAAAACATTATCAATACCTGAATTAATCAAATCACATTCCCCATTGTTTAATGAAACATTTGATTCAACTCTGTTTACATTTGTATTGTCAGAAAGCAAAATACCATATATTAAATTATTTGATACAGTATTTTCTTTAATTAAATTGTTATTGGCAAAGTCCATAATCATGCCTATCGAACATTCGGTCAAATTATTCTCTCTTATTTTATTTTTGTTATTGTAACCACCGCCACCATCAATATATATACCAACTCCATCATTCTTACAGGAATTCTCGCTGATATTATTGAAACTGGATGGTGGCACTAAATCAAAATTGTAAAACAAGGCAATACCTGCATCCATAGCACCTTGAATAATATTTTGTTGAATCATATTATTTTGGGCACCATTTAATCTTATCCCATTATACATGGTATTATCATTACAAATAACTTGATTTTTAAATATACTGACTTGTGTGACACCTTGGTCCAATACAATTCCAAAATAAGAATTCAGTATCTTATTTTGAGTCAACAAAACTTGACTTGCGTTATTAATCACAGTTATACCCATAAGCTGTACCTGACCGGGAAGAGGAGGTTCTATACCGGTACAATCAAATGAGAAATTACGAATCTTTACTTCAGATGAAGCTATCAAGATTCCACCTTTGATTACAACATTATTATCAGCCAATAATTTCAATCCTTTTGTATTAATTATAATACTCTCAGTATAAATGCCTCTTTTAACCAAAATCTGCGCTCCTTCAGCGGCTGCGTTCACAGCGTCCTGAATAGTAGCAAAATCGTCCGGAACTTTGATAACCCCGATTCTACTAGTATTCGTATTATTTTTTTCTGATTGATACTTTTCCAAGAAAGCATAAGCCATCTTCAATAAAGCTTTGTCTGCTAATAGTCTTTGTTGTTTGGCAATAGACGAATTGAATTTTTCAATGGAAACTTTAGATGGCTCCTCAATTTTTGCTTTGTTGCAACTGGCAAAAAAAGTGATTATTAAAAGTACAAGTAAAGGAAGGTGAATTTTCTTTTTCATTTTTTTAGGTGTTTATATTTGATTATTCAATTTTGAAAAGCAACTTTTAATAACAAATCCAGCATTAGCTATTTACTTTTAAACGAAAATTTGAATCTCCTGATGAAGTAAATTAATATGCATTGGTAGTTTGCAAAAGGAATTGAGGATTTAAAAGAGTGTGAAAGTAATGCAATAACAAAAACAAGACAATCACATGAAAGTAGATTTCTTTATTTCTCATACAAATCAATAATTCTATACTTAAATTCGTAACATCAAAACAAAAAATGAATACTTGTAATAAAAACACAACTAAGGCTGGAAGCAATTTGTTTGGCTTAGATTTAGTTGGGACGTTTCTCTTGAGTGTTTGTATCTTTTTAACATCAATTACGGTAGCTCAGGAACGGAATTTACATTTCATACATTACAATACTTCCAACGGACTTTCTCATAACAACATTATAAATGTATTTCAGGATTCTAAAGATTTTTTATGGATAACCACTTCTGACGGGCTGAACAGATTTGACGGAAAAAGCTTTGTAAACTTTTTTCATAGTGATGATGATCACACTACAATCAGCAGCAATTCGCTATTCGCTGTAACAGAAGATAATAAGCACAGATTAGTTGTGTCCGGAACAGAAGGCATCGATATCAAAAACAAAATTGACAACCAATTCAGAAAAAAATTCATTTCTGAAACGGCAGAAAAACCAGCTATATCTTATATAACAACAGATAATCAACGTCATTTCTGGGTTGCTTCTTCCTATTTTCTATACGTTCTGAATGACTCATTTAAAATACTAAAGAAGTTTCCAGTGGAAGAGCTTGGAGGAAAACAAATTTATAATGTAAAAAAAGACTCCAAAGGATTCATATGGGTTAACTGTTCAGAGCATTTGAACAAGATTGATCCTTTATCTCAAAAAATAATCCACCTATCGAATGAGTCTTCAAAACTGGAATATATTTCGCAAAAGGTTTCAGAAATAACTTTTGATGAACATAATAATGTGTGGGTCATTTTTGCCGGAAGAGATGAATTATGTCTTTTTAACAGTGCCGGTATTAAAATAAAAACAGTAAAGCTGCCCCAGGGTTTGAATATCAGCAATATGTTTTTCGAAAATAAAAAGAACATCTGGCTATCCACTCATGGTCAAGGATTAATAAAATACGATGTGGAATTTGACAGTTTTAAACAATTTACCAATAGCTCTATAGATTACAACTCCATTTCCTCCAATGTTGTAAACGGTGTATTTCAGGATAAATCCGGAAACATTTGGATATACACTGATGATGGCTTAAACGTTTTACAAAATAATGAAATAGAACTTAAGGTTTGGGGAAATTTTACTGCTGCAAAATCAGAAATCACTTCATCTGGCAATGAAATTTCTTCAGCCGTTTTAGAGAATGGGAATTTATGGGTTGGCGGTTGGGGAACCGGCTTGTTCTGTCTGAATTTGCAGTCAAATAAAAAAGAAAATTATCCATGCGGCAGAAGGAATATAGACAATTTAATTTGGAGCGTATTACCATTTGACAATGAAATATGGTATGGCAGTTTTAGCGGATTACACATTTTCAATCCAAAAAACAAACAACATCGAAATTTCCTAAACAATCCTACTTATCCAGTAAAAAAAGATTCCATAGCAGCATTTTGTTTATTCAAAGACAAAGAACATTCGGTTTGGATTTCATTACTGGCCGATAATGGAATTCTAAATTATGATTCAGCAAGTAAAAAGTTCAGGCATTTCAGTATGTACAAAAATGGCGACAACTATTTTCCTTTCGGTCATTATGATGCCATTGCTCAAACTGATGACGGAAAAATCTGGATGGGAAGCAATCGCAGTAAAGGATTGGTTTTTTTCGATAAAAAACTTAACAGGTTTCAATCATTCATTATTGATAAAAAGCCTGTTTTTAATGACAATGTGAATTGCTTGTTTGCACAAGGTGAATTTTTATGGATAGGGACCAATAATGGATTATATAAGATGAACCTGAAAGATTTTTCTATTAATAAATACACCCGATTTCAGGGACTTGTTAACAATAACGTCAACTCGATTGTTGCTGACACAAAAAATAATATTTTCATTGGAACAGCCAATGGAATATCACAAATGAATGTAAATGGTATTTTTACCAGTTTGAACAGAGTTACTGATTTGCCACAAATGACAATTCAAAATTCATTCTATGATGAATCATCACAAATAACATACTTCGTGTCAAGCTCCTGTATTTTTTCAATGGATGCTTCCAAATCATTTCGCAGCCAGAACTCTCTTATTCCTTCTATTACCGAAGTAAATGTAAATGGCACTGCAACAAATTTGCAAAATGGAAACACGTTGAATTTGAATGAAGATGACAGAGGTTTCTCTTTTGAATTTACAGCCCCTCATTTTCCATCTTCCGAAAATGTTTCCTATGCGTATAAACTTGATGGCTATGATAAAAACTGGCAGACCTCTGATAAAAGAAGCTACGCATCCTATACAAATTTGAAATATGGGAAATATAAATTTTGGGTTAAGGCCAGTATTGACGGAGAACATTGGAGTATGATAGATGCTCCCATTTTAATTATTTGTCACGCTCCATTTTATATGAAATCATGGTTTTGGGTTTTGTTTTTGTTTGTAATTATTTCAATAACATTTTTTATTTTCTATTTGAATTACAGAATTGAATTGAATAAAATTCTTTTTGGTCAAAAAATCAGGGAAAAAATTTCACAAGACATCCACGATGAAATCAGTTCGGGCTTGACAAAAATTTCATGGATTAGTGAGTCGTTGAAATATAAATTAAAAGTGGGGAACAAAGAGAACCCGGTATCATTAGTTGATAAAATAATCGTTTCAACACGCGAAACCATAAACAATCTCAGTGAAATCATCTGGTCTTCCAATCCGGAAAATGACAGTGCTGATGCATTTTTATACTATTTAAGAAATCACATCTCTTCCTTTCTGGAAGAAACTCCATTTTCAGTTTACATTGATTTTCCTGAATATGAAATCGACAGGAAAATGAACCCCGAATTGATCAGAAATCTTTTTCTTATTGTAAAAGAGTCTTTAAATAATGCAGTAAAATATTCAAACGGAAATCATATTACAGTAAGCTTTCGGCTCAAACAAAACGATTTCAGGTTAGCCATTAAAGACAATGGTAAAGGATTTATCATGGATGAAATAAAAATCACCGGAAACGGAATAAGCAACATGAAAAAACGTGCAAATCAAATAAATGCAACTATAAAATTCAACTCATTCCCAAAAGAAGGAACTGAAATCATAGTTGAAGGAAAGCTGTATTAAAAAACAACTTCCTATAACTTCAATTAAATAAACTTTGCTATGAACAAAAACATAAAAGTGGCCATTGTAGAAGATGAAGAAATCATCAGAGACGGCATGAAAGATTTTCTCTCAAAAGCAGCGGGCATAGATATCGTTGCAGTTTTTTCCAGGGCCGAGGATTTTTTAAATAATTTTTTGACTCTCGAAATTGATGTTGTTCTTATGGATATCAATCTGCCTAAAAAAAACGGCATTGACTGTGTTTCGGAAGCAAAGCCCTTGAGTGATAATATTCAATACCTGATGTGCACATCATTCGACAGTCCGGAAAAAATTTATAACTCCCTAAAAGTTGGCGCTACCGGTTATATTTTAAAAAACGCTCCTCCACAAAAAATAATAGATGCCATCGTAGATATTCATAATGGAGGGTCTCCTATGTCACCACAAATCGCCAGACTGGTTGTAGGATCATTCAATGAAAAACAAAAAAATACTGACTTATTAAATACCTTCACTCCAAGAGAACAAGAGATTCTTCACGCCCTTGCGAAAGGATATCAGTATCGGGAAATTGCGGAGAAATTATTTATCAGCGTCGAAACAGTAAGAACATATCTAAGACGTATCTACGAAAAACTTCAGGTGCATTCTAAAGTTCAGGCATTGAATAAAGTATTTCCAAAATAAAGACGTACTTTTCATTTACTAAATTCGAATATTATTTTTCCGGAATGAATCTCATCAAAAATTCCAGTTTATTGGTATAGGATAAAATCTTATTCAAACTGAAAAAAAATCCGGATCAATAATAAACTCCTACCCGATTGTTTTATATTAACATGGAGAAAATAAAGCCATTCAAACAATGAATAAAATAAAAATAGTTTTGCTGTCTTCAATAATTATATCATTTATCGTTTTTTCAGTAAATGCTCAGACACCATCAACGATTCTCAATTCAGATATCTCCAAAAAAATAACCGTACATCATGCAGCCGTTGTTACAGCCCATCCATTAGCCAGCAAAGCAGGTTTGGAGATGCTGCAGAAAGGCGGAAACGCATTTGATGCAGCTATCACCGTACAATTGGTGCTGGCAGTTGTATATCCCAATGCCGGTAATTTAGGCGGTGGTGGCTTCATGATTGCTCATACAAAAGACGGCAACAATCTTTGTCTGGATTTCAGGGAAGTGGCTCCCGAAAAAGCTTTTAAAGACATGTATTTAGATAGCGCCTCCAATCCGATTCCGGGCTTGTCACAAGATGGTCATCTTGCTTGTGGAGTGCCAGGTACTGTTTCAGGAATATTCAAAATGTTGAAATATGCACGCTTGCCTTTAGAAATATTAATGGCTCCGGCTATTGAATATGCAGAAAAAGGATTTAAGATAACTGCTGCACAAGCTGATGATTTGAATGAATTGAAACCTGATTTTCTAAAAAACAATATTTCGCCTGTTGCATTTGTGAAGTATGAATCATGGAAAGCAGGTGATTTGCTCATACAGCCTGAATTGGCAAATACACTAAAACGAATTCGTAAAAAAGGTTTGAAAGGTTTTTATGAAGGACCTACGGCTCAATATATTGTTGATGAAATGAAAAAAGGAAAAGGCATTATCAGTTTGGAAGATTTAAAAAATTATGAGGCCAAGTCAAGAATACCGATGGAGTTTGATTATAAAAACAATCACATCGTGACTATGCCATTGCCTAGTAGCGGCGGTATCATTTTGAAACAACTGCTAAAAATGACGGCCTTTAAAAATATGAGTTCAATGGGTTTTCAATCGCCGGAATGTATGCAGTTGATTATTGAAGCAGAGCGAAGAGCTTATGCCGACCGTGCCAATTTTTTGGGTGACCCTGATTTTGTAAAAGTGCCGGTTAAAACATTGACCAGCGACAATTATTTACAAACAAGAATCAATGATTACAGACCGGGTGTAGCAGGTAACAGCAACGATACCAAAGCAGGTGTAATTCATGAAAGCGAAGAAACCACTCATATCAGCATCATTGATGACGAAGGCAATGCGATTGCCATCACCACAACATTGAATGACAGTTATGGTTCCAAAACGGTAGTTTCCAAAGCCGGATTTATTTTGAATAATGAAATGGATGATTTCAGTATCAAACCTGGAGTGCCTAATTTGTATGGCGTTACCGGCAATGAAGCGAACGCGATCGCCCCACGAAAAAAAATGTTGAGTAGTATGACCCCAACAATCGTGCTCAACAGCAACAAGCCGATAATCGTAGTTGGTACACCCGGAGGTTCTACGATACCAACAAATGTTTTCCAAACCATCACTTCTTTAATCGATTTTAAAATGAGCCCTGAGAATGCAGTTAATCTTCCTAAATTTCACTTCCAGTGGCTGCCGGATGAGGTGTTCATTGAGCCTGAATTCTCAAATACTTCTAAAGAAAAGCTCACTGCAATGGGCTATGTTGTTAAAGAACGAGGATATATGGGCAGAACAGAGCTGATCCAGATAGATTATCAAAATGGTAAAAAAATAACGGCTATTGCTGATAAAAGAGGTGATGATGCTGCGGCTGGGTATTGATTTTTCACCACAGAGAAGAAGAGAAAAAGAAGTTTACGCAGAGACTATGTGTCTTTATCAAATAGCTCCGCATAAACTCTCACTTCTCCGGTGTTTGCGGTAAAAAGTATATTTAAAATTTATGAGATAAATCAGCATTTGGTTTTTGCGCTTAAGCAGCTAATGGTTAATTTTACAGATAATCTAATTAACTGAGAAAAGGCCTAAAAATATCGTCCCGAATACTGTTGGTTCTTCTCTTTTTGATCATGTCGCTTTATGGAATTTTACATCTTCCTAAAGTTCAGACTTGGATCATCAAGAAAGTCGCTTCTTCCCTATCCGAAAAATTACATACCAAAGTCTCCATTGAAAGTGTTGATTTTGCTTTCTTTTATAAACTGCAGTTTGAAAAATTATTAATTAAGGATCAGTCTGAAGACACTTTATTGTACGCTGGCGCGGCAAAAGTAAACATCAACGACTGGTTTTTTGCGAAAGATAAAATCATTTTAAAATACATTGGCCTTGATGATGCACAGGTAAATCTAAAACGAACCAAAGAAGTTTGGAATTACCAATTTATACTCGATTACTTCGAAGATTCTACTACAACAAAAACAAAAAAGAAAAAAGAAATCGCCTTTGAATTAATTGAAGCCGAATTTAACAACATCAAATTTAATAAGATTGATAAATGGATTGGTGATGATATGACTGCTTCTTTAAAACATCTTGATGTAATATTTGAAAAAGCTGATTTAATTAATCAAAATTTTCTGATTAAAAACATCAATGTTACTGAACCTATATTTGCCGAGAAAGATTATACCGGAAATCGACCATTTAATTACGCTAGTACTCCACCTTCTGAAAAGAACAGCGAATTAAATTCAGAAAAGAATAAGAGCAGTTGGCTCATTGCCATAAAAAAAATGAATATCAAAAACGGTACTTATCAAAATGATATTGAAACAGAACGAGCACCATTTACCGATTTTTTTGATGGCTTGCATTTTTCGTTCGGAAATATAAATGCAAATTTGAAAGACGTTTCAATAAACAGCGATTCACTGATTGCGAAAATCAATTTATCCACAAAAGAAAAAAATGGATTTGTAGTAAAGAAAATTACTACAGATATGAAATTCACATCTTCCATGATGGAATTCAGAAACCTTGACTTAACAACCAATAGCAGTCATCTGTCTGATTATTATGCGATGCACTATACTCACTTCAAAGCCGACATGAGGGAATTTTTAACCAATGTAAAAATGGACGCCAGATTGTCTGGAAGTATAGTTAGCAGTGACGATATCGCTTTATTTGCTCCTGAATTAAAAAACTGGCATAAGATTTTTAACGTAAATGGCCGTGGCAAAGGAACGGTTTCTCATTTCGAAGTTGACGACATGAATATCAGTTCCGGAAACACTTGTATTCGCGGCGACATTGAAATGAAAGAACTTCCCGACATTGACAATACATTTATCATTTTCAATTCTGATGGATCAACAACCAATAATATTGATCTTGCTTTTATTTTCCCCGAACTGATAAATATTCATCAGCCAAGACTTGATAAACTTGGCGAGATTTATTACAAAGGAAGATTCACTGGGTACTTAAATAATTTTGTGGCTTCCGGATTAATTAATACTAACCTGGGCAGTGTTGTATCTGATATAAATATCAAATTACCAGCAAAAGGTGTTCCTATTTATAAAGGCACGCTGTATTCTAAAAATTTTAATTTAGGCGCATTTACAGACAGTAAAAAAGTAGGCAATATTTCAATTGATGGAAAACTTGAAGGCAGCGGATTTAGCTTGAAAGATTTAAATGCAAACTTCGTTGGTTATATTCCCGAAATTGAATTCAATGGATATCATTATAAAGAAATAAAAGCAAATGGCAATTTCGAAAACAATGCATTCAAAGGCCAGCTAAGTATTAATGATTCAAATCTCATTATCAACAATCTCAATGGACTATTAACGCTTTCGGGAGACAAGATTGTCTTTAAGCTTACCGCAGATTTGAAACATGCCAATTTGAAAAACATTAAACTAACAGAGCAAAATCTTTCCTTGTCCGGAAAATTCGCATTAGACTTTACAGGAAATAATATTGATAATTTTCTGGGGCAGGCAAAATTATATGATGCCACTTTAAAGAACGATGAAGATGCTTTGTCATTTCATTCATTTTCTTTGCAGTCATTAAATGAAAATAATAAAAAGTCACTGGTATTGCATTCCAATGAAATAGATGCGGAGATTTCTGGCCAGTATAAAATATTAGAATTGCCTGATGCATTCAAACTATTTCTGACTAAATATTATCCTTCCTATATTAACAAACCGCTCTACCCATTAAGTAATCAGGATTTTTCTTTCAACATCAAGACAAATAACATCGAGGACTACCTGAAATTATTTGATAAAAAAATTAGCGGAGGAAACTACTCCACGATTTCCGGAAATTTAAATCTCGAAAAAAACGAATTGAAAATAGAAGGCGACGTTCCTGAATTTGGATATGACGGAAAGAAATTCAACAACATTAATATTAATGGCAATAGCAGTAGCGATACCCTTACTACAGATATCAGCATTGGTGATATTGAACTTCCAGACAGCATACATTTGCCCGATACTAAATTACAACTCATATCCAATAATGACATTTCTGAGATTCATATAAAAACTAGTGCAACAGGAACTTTAAACAATGCCGATCTTAACGCTACCGTTAAAACGTTTTCGGATGGAGTCGACATTCATCTTTCTCCTTCTTCCTTTATTATAAACGATAAAAAATGGTTATTAAATAAAGATGGAGAAATTTCAATCAGAAAAAATTTATTTCTTACAAACGGAGTTCAGTTTTCTCATGAAAATGAGCAATTGGCTATTACTACTGAATTGGATGACGTTACCAATCAATCACATATTATTGCAAAGCTCACCAATATCAATCTGGGCGATTTTATTCCATTTGCATTTACCAATCCTGCAATTAAAGGCAGAATATCAGGAACGGCCACTATAAATGACCCTACAGGAAATCCCAATGTTGATTTCATTGGAAAAGCAGATAGTCTTATCATGGAAGACCGTTATATAGGGAATATCAATTTGAACGGAATTGCCAACACAGAAAATGGCCTAATTGAATATCACGCAAAAAGTACAGACACGGCAAACCGATTTGGCTTAAGCGGAACCTACAATTACAAAGACTCCGGCAATAATAAATTAAATGCTGTTTTAGATGGCGAACAAATGCAACTTTCTATTCTTGAGCCCTATCTTGGTAGTGTTTTTGACCAAATAAACGGGGTTGCCACAACACACCTGAAATTATCCGGAAATAGCAAGCACCAATATCTAACGGGAAATGTATTGGTAAAAAATGGATCTTTAAAAGTAGCCTATACTCAATGCCGCTATTTCCTCAATAATCAAAACATAAAATTCGAAGATGATCTGATTGACCTTTCGTTGATTCAGTTAAAAGATTCTCTAAATAATACCGCTACAATAAATGGAAAAATACGTCACAATTTATTTGACAATTTTTTCTTTGATAATATAAAATTAGAAACCTCAAAATTATCATTGCTCAATTTGAGTAAAAATGACAATGCACAGTTTTATGGAAATCTTGTTGGTCGCGCAAGAATGAACATCAACGGCCCTTTGACAAACCTTCAGATGGATATAAATGGTGCACCAAATGAAGCAGACAGCAGCCATATTTATTTACCTACCTCTGAAGGAAAAGAAAGCAATGCGATTGATTACATCGATTTCGTTAAGTTCGGTTCTAAAATGGAAGAAGTAAAAACTTCCGACAATTTAAATATTGTAGTAAATCTAAAAATCGATGCTAACCCTGCATGCAAAGTTGATGTTATCCTTGACGAAGAAACGGGCGACATTATCAAAGGTCAAGGCAATGGTATTATTTCGATTAAAGTTGGAAATATTGAGCCCCTATCGATTAATGGCACCTATAAATTAACAAAAGGAGAATACAACTTCAATTTCCAGACATTCTTCCAAAAACCATTTACCCTTAATCGTGGTACGATTACCTGGAATGGAGATGCCTATGAAGCCATTATTGATATCGACGCCGAATATCTTGCTAAAAATGTAGACATCAGCAGCCTTTCTTCAAATGGAGGTTTCAGGCAAAATGAAGATTTAAAAATCATCTCGCACTTAACCGGTGTACTTCAAAAACCTACGGTAACCTTTGATCTGGAACTTCTCGAAAAAAGCGATGCCAAAAGAGATGACATCATTGTAAAAAGACTGGCTGATTTTAAAAATGATGAAAATGAAATGAACAAACAAGTAGCCAGCTTATTGTTGTTCAATACTTTTATTATTGGCAATCAAAACTTTCTTACACAGGGAAATGCTAGTACATTAATCACCAATACAATTGGAGGGGTAATCAGTAATCTGCTGACTAACTTTTTTAATAAGGAACTTGAAAAAGCCACTAAAGGCATTTTATCGACTTACATCGATATCAACCCTACCCTTGATTTGCAAAAAAGCGCGTCGATGTTGCAGGCCAATATCCGTGCAGGTTTAAAAATTTTGCTCAACAACAGACTGGTGATGTTAGTAGGAGGAAATCTTGATTACAACAATCCCAATTATGCACAGCAGCTGGAGAAAAAAGGATTATTAACTCCCGACATTACTATAGAGTGGCTTATCAATAAAGATGGATCTGTTAGAATTGTAGGATTCAACAGAAGCAGTATTGATTTTACCATGAACCAAAGAAATCGCTCAGGGCTGCAGCTATCTTATCGTAAAGACTTGAACAGAATTTCCGATATTTTCAGAAGTAAAAAGAAAATTGAGGCTCAGGATTTTTTAATAAAATCTCCCGCAAAGAAGACGGAAGAAAATTAAAGTCCATTTAATATTTCATGACCCAGTTTATCGCGCTTGGTAAAAAGATATTTTTTATTATGCGCATTGGGTTTCATTTCAATAGGAATTGAGTCTACTACTTCCAAACCATAGCCCAGCATTCCTGCTCTTTTTTTAGGATTATTAGTAATCAATTTCATTTTTGAAACCTGTAAGCTGCGAAGAATTTGAGCTCCTATTCCATAGTCTCTTTCATCCATTCCAAAACCTAGTTTTATATTGGCTTCAACAGTATCAAGTCCTTGTTCTTGTAATTTATAAGCTTTCAATTTGTTGATCAATCCAATTCCGCGGCCTTCCTGATTCATATATAAAACCAATCCTTTTCCTTCCTTCTCAATCATTTCCAATGCATGATGTAACTGTTCGCCACAATCGCATCTCAGAGATCCTAAAATATCTCCTGTCATACAACTGCTGTGCACTCTTACCATTATAGGTTCATCTTTTTCCCAATTGCCTTTTTTCAAAGCTAGATGTGTTTCTCCGGTATTGACTTGAGTAAAGGCGATCAACTCAAATGTTCCATATAAAGTGGGCATTTCAACGCGAACTTCTTCTTTAATTAAGGTTTCGGTTTGTAGCCGATATGCTATCAGGTCTTTAATGGAAATTATTTTCAGGTCAAACTTTAACGCGATCTCTTTTAATTCAGGAAGCCTTGCCATAGAACCATCTTCATTCATAATTTCCACTAAAGCACCTGCAGGCTCAAAACCAGCAAGGCGAGCTAAATCAATAGTAGCTTCTGTATGGCCTGCTCTTCTTAACACGCCCCCTTTTTTTGCTCTTAATGGAAATATATGACCAGGTCTTCCTAGGTCTTCGGGCTTAGTATCTTTATTAATAAGTGCCTGAATTGTTTTGGAACGATCATGTGCAGAAATACCTGTTGTACAACCATGGCCCAGCAAATCTACACTAACCATAAATGCCGTTTCATGAAGCGAGGTATTATCTACTACCATTGGCTGCAGATTTAATTCCATACATCTTTCCTCTGTTACAGAAGCGCAGATCAGTCCTCTGCCATGAGTGCTCATAAAATTGATAACTTCGGGTGTTACGTTTGCCGCAGCGGCAACAAAGTCGCCTTCATTTTCGCGATCTTCATCATCTACTACAATAAGCAATTTACCGTTTCTGATATCTTCCAGCGCAGATTCAATACTATCCAACATGATCTAAAAATTAGAGCACAAAGTTACTAAGGTTTAACTGATGCTACAACACAAATAAAGCCCAAAAACTAAATTCTAGATTTCAAATACTGCATCATAAATACGTTATTTGCCCATTGATTGCTCAAAGGCTCTTTGGTAAAGGGTTGTACAGGCATATAAGGATCGGGACCAAACTCCGGACTGATAGTAAATAAAGTATCGCCTTTGCTTTTTTTGTAATCAACAATTTGTTGCCACCACCCGATGAATTTATATAAATGACTTTCCCATTCTGGAGCTGCGGGATTATTCACTTGTGGACCTTGTTCAAATCCAACTCTAGCATGAATGTGTGACACATGAGGAATAATTTGTTGTAGAATTTCTTCCTGATCCTCAAGCATACTTTCCGATACGGTGCAAAAATGAGAAAAGTCTCCAACTAATTCCATCTCAGGAAATTTATTCAGATAAGGAATCAATGTTGCCGCATGAAATGAAAATCTTCCGCGGTGTGTTTCATGAAGAATTCTAATCCCATTCTTTGCCGAAAAATTCATAGCCGCTTCAATTATTCTGCAATTATCATCAAAAGAAAAAAAATCTTTTCCCGTATGTGAATTTATAAATAATGGTTTCAGCGCCGCAAGCTTCATGAAATTTTTCTCCATGATTTTAATGTGCGCAGCTACTGAATTATTTTCGGGAAATGGAAGTTGCAGGGTGATAAAATAAAAATCAGGATTTTGCTTTCTGATATTTTCAATCGCCAGTAAAAAATCATTTGTAAAAATATCCGGAGGTTGCAGTAAAAGTTCGGCGCCATCAAAGCCTTCATTTGAAACATTGGTAATAAACTGTGAAGGCGAAAGATGATCACTGCCCCAATAGGGAAATGAATATTTTATCTGCATAAATAATTAATTGAATCCTTTTAAAGAAGCCATATCTCGTTGCAGCCAATTGGCTTCGGGATATTTTGTATTGCGATCGATAGTATGCAAAGCATAAGCCTGACGGGATTTTCCGCTAGTGTTGGGCAAACTGTAATGCGGAAGCAAACCATCCAATACGATGCAAGTTCCTTTTTTTACTTCAAGGGGAATCATTCCTTCTATAGACATCGGCACATCATTAAACATGTGCATTTCGGTTCCTCCGGTTTCTTTTTTTCTAAACCAGGATCGCAGTGATGTTTTGTGTCCGCCTGGCTTTGCCCACATACAACCATTTTCAATCGTAGCATCTTCCAATGCAAACCAGAAACCTATACAGGAATTGGGTTCCGTATATAAAAACGCCGCATCCTGGTGCACATCAACGATACCGCCAATTTTGGCATGTTTTAAAATCAACATGCTTTGAATGATAACATAATTATCAAGATTCAATTCGGTAGATAATTCTTTAAGCTGAGGTGAGCGTGAGAATTTTTCAAATACCGGATCAAGATCATGAAGCGCATGACCGATTTTATTCAACGAATGAAACAAATCATTTTTCAATTTACCATTTTCATCAAATGCATCCTTCTCAAAAAAGTAAGAAATATTTCCACCTGAGTTTAAAAAATAATCATCGGAAGTTCTTGTTTGTTCTTGGGTTTGAAACACGGATGGATGTCCGTCAAAATTATAACCGGCTGCCAACTCCTCTCCTCGCTGCATCAGTGCGTCACATTGTTCTGCAGTGTAAAAATTTTCCAATATCAGATAACCCTCTTCCTGAAATTTTGCTTTCATTGATTAATTGTATTTTATGAAAATTTATTTTTAAGTTTCAAAGTTAGCCTTTTAGGATTAAGCAGAAAATAGAATTGCCCTAAAATCAACTTTAATAGCCCTTATACAAATGGATCAAAAAATGCTATAATAAATTAAAAAAAACATTATCTTCATTGGCTTTGTTTTCCTATCCCTTGAAATTCTTTCAATTTTTCAATTATTTTTTATGACATCTGGGATTTCAAAATTAATTTTCATAACGGCTATTTTACTTTTGTGTTTATCTGTAAAGAGCAATGCTCAATTGGTAATAAATGAAGGTTCAAACAAAAACTTCACTACAATTGCCGATGAAGACAATGAGTATAATGACTGGATAGAGCTCTACAACTCAGGAAACACCAGTGTAAGTCTGAATAATTATTCGCTTACCGACGACAACTCTATACCCGATAAATGGGTTTTCCCAAATATTTCAATCCTTCCGCATACCTATAAAACTATTTTCTGCAGTGGAAAAAACAGAAAGCCAATTTCGGGATTTCAGCAAGTATTAAATACAGGATCTTTTACTCCGGTTGCAGGATGGAATACCCACAATTTTTCTACTCCATTTAATTGGGATGGAGTTTCCAATTTATTGATCAATGTTTGTTCTTATAAAAACGACGGCTACACCACAAATTCAATTTTTAATCAGAGTTCGACACCTTACTATTCAACCGTTTTTTCTTTTGTAGATCTCAACGATGGTGCTTGTGGACATACCAATGGAACACCGGTTCAGCAGAGACCTAACATCAAATTAAATGGACATCAAATTGGTTATGGAACGATAAACAACTCAACAACAGATTATCCTGCCCCTTATGGCAATTGGTACTGGTCTGCAAAAAATCAAATGATTATTCCTGCAAGTGAAATGATAGCCGCAGGACTGACTGCCGGAATTATTTCCAGTATTGCTTTTGATGTGGCAAGTACAGACCCCACTACTTACAGTTATATTGATTTCAGTTTAAAAATGGTTTCCGAAGCTCAAGTAACCGGAACTTTTACTCCTTTGAATCTTGCTCAAAATCTGCACACCAATTTCTCCTTGAACAGCAGCGGAGAAACAGTTTATCTTTATTCTCCCACCCAACAATTAATAAGTCAGTTGCTTGTTAATTGTATTAATGTAGACAACAGTATTGGCTGCAATCCAGACGCCAGTAATACCATTGTATTTTTTGGAACGCCCACTCCAACGGCTACCAATAACAGCTCTACAGGATATAGCAACTATCTGCAGCAGCCCTTATTCTCAATCCCTTCCGGAGAATTTATTGGAACACAACAAATTTTCATCACCAATCCAAACACCAATCCTTCTGAAATAAGATATACTTTAGATGGTAGCGATCCCACTTTAAATTCTTCACTCTATTCAGGCGGAAATATTACCATTACAACTTCCTCCGTTTTAAAAGCAAGAGCATTTGGAAATAATATGTTACCCAGTCCTTTAAAAGCTTCGAGCTATTTGATTGGCATTAATCATACCACACCTGTATTGTCTGTAATAACCGATAATGCGAATCTTTATGGAGGTTCGGGCATATTTGACAATTGGAGCTTTGATTGGGAAAAGCCTGCTTTTGCCGAATATTTCAATACCGACAGATCTTTAATTTTCTCTCAAAATGCGGGCATTCAAATAGATGGCGGTGCCGGAGGAAGCAGGTCTCAACCTCAGCATTCATTTAGATTGGAGTTGAATAATTCCGTTTTAGGCGGAGGAGCAGTTGCCTATCCTTTAATTCCAGATAAACCCTGGAGAAATAAATACAGTAAAATTTACTTAAGAAATGGAAGCAACCAATATCTCAGATATCCATACAAAGATGCCTGTGGGGTAAAAGGCCTCAGTAAAGAAACAAAAAATTACTACTCTGCTTACCGGCCTGTTTCGGTCTATATCAATGGATCTTATTTTGGCTTATACGAATTAAGAGAAAAATTTGATGAAGAATATTTCAAACAAGCGGAAGGAGCCGACTCTACCGATATTCTTTCTGTTAGCTATTGGTATGGAGGTGTACTCAGGTCAGTGGTAGGCTCTGTTGATTCATTCTACACAGCATACAATCGTTTCAATGCTTTAGATGTAACCTCTGCAGACTATTGGGATCAGGCTGATAAATATTTCGATATGGAATATTACAATGACTATATTATAGCCGAAGCATTCATTCAAAATGTGGACTGGCCTTACAACAATATAAAAATTTACAGATCTAATAAATCCGATTTTAGATATCGTTTCTGCGTAATTGACATGGAGCTATCATTGCAACCCAATGGCTGGTCTTCTGCAGTAGACGATCCCATTGCATTTCTGTTTGCAAATGCCGGAGGTTATCCTTATTCGAATATCTGGCTTAAATCCATTCAGAATCCAAAATTTAAAAATTATTTCATCAACCGTTTTGCTGATATTTTAAATACCAGCTACCAACCTGAACGGCTAATTGCAATTGAGGATTCGATGTACAATGAAGTATTACCCGAAATGCCAAAGGAATATAACAGATGGGGAGACCCTAATAACATTTCACAACAAATGAATGACCTTAGAGACAATCATCTAACTATGCAATCTGAATTTTCGATAAGAGGACAAAAAGTAAGAGATCATATTCAATCGGGATTTGCCTTAGCTGATCAGGTGGATGTAACCTTGAAATCATTTCCGGCTAATGCAGGCAAAATAAAAATCTCCACCATAACTCCCGAAACATTACCCTGGACGGGGATTTACTTTAATGGAAATCCTGTTGGCTTAACGGCCATTGCTAATCCCGGATTTCAATTTTCTCATTGGGACAGCAGTGGCATTAGCAGAACTGAAGACACTACGCGCTATATCAATTTGAACATTACTAATAACGCTACATTTACGGCAGTTTTTGAAGCCATTCCCGCTCCGGTTCCAGTTTATCCTACTACTACATCTCATTTCCTTGTTTATCCTAATCCAGGAAATGGAAATTTTAATATTTATTTCAATGATGTTGAAAATGGGAATTACCAAATCAATATTATAAATAGTTTGGGACAAATCGTAGCCAATGATTTTACAATAGTAGAAAACAGAACACAATTAAAAAAAATGAACCTTAATAAATTACCAATGGGTTTATATAATATAAATATTATCAACGGCAAAAATCAGAATAACTTAAAATTGATTATTTCTAACCATAAATAAAATGAAAAAAACATTTCCTTTTATTCTGATGATGATATTAATGATATCAGTTTGCAGAAAAAATCCTGTTGATAACACCATTGATCCAGTTGATTACAATTCGGACTGGACCGTCGTTACTCACGGCAAAACTACTCCCGATTACAATGTTGTATTTCCTCAGGAGCATGTGAATACTATTGAAATCACTTTAGGTGTTGATAAATGGGCCGCTATTCGAAACAATATGATGACACTTTTCGGAATTGATTTTGGCGCCAATGCAGGCGGCGGAATGAACAGCAATTCAGAACCCGAATATGTAGATGGCGATTTACGTTTCAACGGAAAGCTCTGGAAAAATGTTGGATTTCGATTGAAAGGAAATTCCACATTAAGATCAGCATGGAATGATGGAAATTACAAATTGCCTTTCAGATTAGACTTTGATAAATTTGAAGATCAGTACCCTGGAATTAAAAACCAGCACTTCTACGGTTTTGAACAATTGTCATTTTCTCCTGGATTCAAAGACCCTTCACTAATCAGAGAAAAAGTTGCTGCTGATATTTTTAGATTGGGAGGAATTGCTGCGGCACAAACTGCTTTTTATCGTATTTATATAGATATTGGCGCGGGATTAAAATACTGGGGATTGTATTGTGGTGTTGAATTGCCGGATGACAATATGATAAAAAGCCAGATAGGAGAAGAGTCTGGGAATATTTACAAACCAGAATCAAAACTCAATATTTATAACCAGCAAGAATTCATAAAAGAGAATAACGAAACCGAAAATGATTTCTCTGATGTAGTGCAATTGGTGACTACATTAAATAGTAATTTAAGAATAACAAATCCTCTTCAATGGCGGACCAATCTGGAAAGTATCATTAATGTAGATAAATTTCTACAATGGCTGGCGATCAACAATGCAATGGTAAACTGGGACAGCTATGGCGCTATGTCTCATAATTATTATCTCTATCACCATAGTACGGATAAGTTCATTTGGATTCCCTGGGACAACAATGAAGCAATGACAAACAATCCTGGAATTGTAGGATCTCCGGGAGGAAATGGAAATAATGGCCTATCACTTTCTATGAATGAAGTCAATGCAAACTGGCCACTCATCAGATACCTTGCAGATGAACCTATTTACATGCAACGATATAAAGAACTTCTAAAAAACTTTAAAAACAATGTCTTCAACAATGCCAATATAGATATCTTAATAGATAATTATTACAATCTGATAACTCCTTATGTAATTGGCATTACTGGCGAACAACCTGGTTATACATATCTGACTAACAGCGCTTCATTTACCAATGAAAGAGCTAATCTTAAAAGCCATGTAACAGACAGAAACAATTTAATTACCAGCTATGTGCCTTGATTTATATTTTTTTTACCACCGGACGCTTCAGTTTTTTTCTGATAAACTAGATGGATTAAATCGCCTACTGCTGAAAGTATAGTAGTCGTATTAAAACTTGCATGAGCTGAAAACCACATAACTATCTTTTTCAAAAAGGTAAATAAATAATTACCATTAAATAACTTCCTGATTATTTATTGAACACTGATACCATAATAATAAACACCTTCATCATCAGGATAAACACCACCCAAAATTATTTTTTCAAAATTGTGGTCAATTGCCTTAAAAAAAGATTCACTATTTTTTATCTCAACCTCATTAATTGATGTAATTACAAAACCCTTCTTCATATTTGTATATTCATCAACCAACCCCCAATTTATTTCCGTAACTTTTAACCCTCCTTCTATATTTAATTTTTCTTTTTCAGATTTCGATATATCCTCAATGACTATTCCTAATTTCTTTAAAATTTGATTATTAGATAATATAGCTGTTTGTTTTTCTTCCTTGGCCTTTAGAATAACGTTGATACGACTTGGAATTCCGTTTCTAAAATAGATAATATTTATTTTATCGCCGGGACTATGCCCGGATAATATTTCTTTCAATTGAGCCGAAGATTCAATTTCATGATTATCTATTCTGGTAATGATATCTTCCTTTTTAATTCCTGCCATCATTGCGGCTCCATCCTTTACTAAACTGTCAATATAAACTCCTGTGGTATTTTTTAAATTCAACTCATTAATTAAATAATCATCCAGATCACTGATAAATACACCCAAATATCCACGAATAACCTTTCGATACAAGCGCAGATCATTGACCACTTTTTTTACCATGTTCACTGGAACGGCAAATGAGAACCCTGCATAAATTCCAGCAGGATTAGCAATGGCTGTGTTAATTCCTATTAGCTTCCCATCAATATCAACCAAAGCAGCGCCATTGTTTCCTCTGTTTAAAACAGCGTCGATTTGAAGATAGGATTCTATAGCCCCTTGCTTTTTTAAGATATTAATATTATTCGCTTTGGCACTGATCATTCCTGCAGTTACGGTTGAAGTTAAATTTAAAGGATTACCAACTGCCAAAACAAAATCGCCCACTTCTACAGAATCGGAATTTCCCCATTCAATAAAAGGCAAATTAA
>CANFGZ010000013.1 GCA_947446585.1 Chitinophagaceae bacterium
GAGAAATTACCTGGAAAAGAGCTGATGATTTTTTCGGCTTGATGAATATTTTGGATGCCGATGCTTATTTTAATCTAGATGAAAATGCCTGGTTTGAAAATTATGAACCCTACAAAAAACCGGTATTCATAAATAGTGTTGCTTTTACATTAAAGGAAAGCCAGCATCGTTCAAATGTAATCAGACTGAATGGCTGGAATGGATTTTTAAATAGATCATTATGGGAAGTTGCCGGCTCCATAACCTCAGAACACGAATCCATTTTTAAATTATTAAACATAACATACAAGTTGGTTACAGATGAACCGGGTTTTATTTCTGCAAGAATCATTTCAATGATTATCAATGAAGGATTTTTTGCAAAAGCAGAAAAAATAAGTACAGAAGACGAAATTGATATTGCTATGAAACTAGGAACCAATTATCCAAAAGGACCCTTTGAATGGATGAGAGAGATAGGAATCAAAAATGTTTTTACACTGCTAAACATTCTCAGCAAAACTGATTCAAGATATCAGCCTTCAGAATTATTAATTAAGGAAGCCAGTCGCTCATGAGTATCATTTTAAATATCGACACTGCTCAGGAAAATGCATTTGTTTGTATTTCTGAAAACGGAATTCCACTTTTATCCATTAGTAATGAAGTGCAAAAAGACCATGCTACTTTTCTTCATGAGGCCATCAGAAAATTATCAGAACAACTTTCCATTCCATTAACGGCCCTTTCTGCTGTATCAATCGCTATGGGCCCGGGATCTTATACAGGATTAAGAGTTGGCATGTCCAGTGCAAAAGGTCTTTGTTATGCGTTAAATAAACCTTTGATTGGCATTGGAACACTTGAAATTATGGCCAATGATATTTCAAAAAGAATAACCAATAAAGAAAGTTTTTTTTGCCCAATGATTGATGCTAGAAGAATGGAGGTTTTTACTGCTATTTATGATCATGAATTAAAAGAAGTATTGCTTCCAACTGCGATGATTCTGGATGAATTTTCATTTTCTTCTTTTTTAAAAACCAATCCAGTTTATTTTTCAGGATCTGGTTCTGATAAATTACAATCATTACTCACTTCACAAAATGCTCGATTTTTATCCGCAGATTCTTTACCCAATTCAATGAGTATGTTATCTGATAAACATTTTAAAGATGCTGACTTCTCCCGCTTAAACATAGTTGAACCTTTCTATATAAAAGATTATAAAGCCTTTTAATAAGTTAAATTTTTTTAGAAATGAGAATTGTTTTTATATAATATTCTCTTTGTAATGATGTTTTTATATATTTGCAGAAGCTTTATTTCCATTTTTAAAACTTTAAAATTTAAAACCTATGATTGTTCCAAATCAATCTGTAGAAAACAATTCCGGATCTCAGGAAAGTGCAGGTCAGCAATTGAAAATCAATCTTCACAATCTTAAAAAAGCAGCGCTTGTTTTAAGAGCAATGAACCACAAACTTCGTCAACAAATTCTTTCATTAATCGATACAGAGAAAAAAATCACTGTAACCGAAATATATGTAAGGCTTCGTTTAGAACAGTCTGTTGCTTCTCAGCATCTTGCCATTTTAAGAAGAGCAGGTATTGTAGTAACACAACGCGACGGAAAATTCATTTATTACACTGTTAATCACGCCAGAATTGCAGAAATAAATAAGTTTATTTCTGAATTAGTTGACTAACATTTGAAAACTTAATGACTAAAGCGGTTGTATTAACAACCGCTTTTTTTATATTTGCCAGATAAAAAATATTTATGTTAATTAAACAATTTTATACCAACTGCCTCAGTGAAGCTGCTTATTATATAGAAAGTGAAGGCGAAGTTGCCATAATAGATCCTTTAAGAGACATCGACACCTATCTTGATTTGGCAAATCAACACAATGCCAAAATAAAATTTATTTTCGAAACGCATTTTCATGCTGATTTTGTAAGTGGTCATCTAGATCTAAGTAAACAAACAGGTGCACCAATTGTATTTGGTCCAAATGCAAAAACAAACTTCCCCATTCATCAGGCAAAAGACGGAGAAATACTAAAACTTGGAAACTTATCCTTTGAGGTTTTACATACTCCTGGCCATACGTTGGAAAGTACCTGCTATTTACTAAGAGATGAAAATGATAAACCTCATGCAATTTTTACCGGCGATACGATTTTTGTTGGAGACGTTGGTCGCCCAGATCTCAGCAGTGGAAACATGAGCAGTGAAGATCTGGCTGCAATTATGTATAACAGTATTCATACAAAAATATTACCGTTAAATGATGACATTCTAGTTTACCCAGCCCATGGACCCGGTAGCAGTTGTGGTAAAAACTTAGGCCCTAATACACATAGCACCATTGGAGAGGAGAAGAAAACCAATTATGCTCTTCAGCCTCAAACCAAAGAAGAATTCATAAAAGCAGTAACGGATGGATTACAATTAGCGCCAGTTTATTTTGCTATAAATGCAAAAATTAATCAATCAGGTTATGAAGAGATAAAAACGGTTTCAGAAAAAGGCACTCAATCATTATCTATAGAAGCATTTAAAATTGCAACTGAAAATGGTGCGATAATTTTAGATACCAGAAATGCAACAACATTTACCCATGGATTTGTTCCAGGATCAATTTCGATTGGACTTGAAGGCAGATTTGCAGAATGGGCAGGAACTTTATTACCCTTTGATCAATCTATTATATTAGTAACTGAAACCGGTAAAGAAGAAGAAACGGTAATTCGATTATCAAGAGTTGGTTTTGAAAAAATGGAAGGTTGCTTGAAGGGCGGTTTTGAAGCTTGGAAAAATGCCGGAGAAAAAATTGATTTAATCATTGATATCGAACCAGATGAATTAATGATGGACATTCCTCATGATCCTAATTTAATAGTCGTTGATGTGAGAAAAGAAAGCGAATTTAATGACGGTCATTTGCAGGATGCTATAAATCTGCCACTTAGTGAAATGACCGATGTGGCATTGATAGCTCAGTTTGAAGAAAATCAGAATTTATACATTCATTGTCAGGGAGGTTACAGAAGTGTGATTGCATCTTCACTTCTCAAACGTCAGGGCATTCATAATATCAGAAATGTGCTTGGCGGCTGGAATAAAATTAACCTTGAGAAAGAGGCGAAAATTGTAAAAGAAGTAAGTGCCTTGAATTGATTTTATTTTTTTATGAATTGAGGGGGTTGCTTATCAATCCACCTCGATTCGTAATCATTTTGAAAGTCCCATTTCCACCTTCTGTGACTCCACAAATAATTATCCGGATGATTTCTGATGGTTTCTTCAAGTACATCTCTGTATATTAAAGTAAGCTCACCTTCTTTTAAAGCAGATCCCTCTTCTGATAAAACTGTAGTTTCAAATTTATATTTACCTCTTTTTATTTTGATAAGCCTTACAAAAATTACTGCTGTATTATTTTTTATTGCGGCTTTATCTGGACCAGTAACAAATGGGGCTGGCCTGTTAAAAAAGTTCAACCAATAAGCATTTGATGGCACTCCCGGATTTTGATCAGCAGCTAATCCAATTGAATACTGCTTATTTAACAGCTGGTGCATTTTATTTTTAAACTCCTGTACAGAAACCAATACGGTTCCTTTTTTTGCCCTCAAGTCATAAAATATTTTATTGATGGCTTTGTTATTTATTTTCATATACACACCTACAAATGGAATCGGCATTTTTTCTGCAATCATCCAATTGGCTAGTTCCCAATTAAATTGATGCCCTGCGTGAAATTGAATGGATTTTCCTTTGTTAGCTAATCGGATAGCTTCATCAAGATTAATTTCCGCCATTTTAGAAAATGATTTTTTAGAAATACTCAACAGCTTTATAGTTTCTATAAAGGTATCTGTGAAATTTCTATAAAATCCTTTGGCGATTTTTATTTTCTCTTCTTTTGTTTTTTCAGGAAATGCAATATCAAGATTATTGAAGACTACTTTTTTTCTGTACCCGATAAAATAATAAATAACGGTAAAAGCAAGGTCACTGATGCGATACAATATAAAAAAAGGAAGAAGTGAAATAAGATAAAGTAGTCCGTAAATAATATAATACATGTGTTCAAAAGTAAATAAAGATGATCAACAAATTTTTTCTGTTTACAAAATAGTGTTCTGTATTAATTCCTCTCTTTGCAAATAGTCGGTATTAAAATGCAGGCCCCGGCTTTCTTTCCGCAACTCTGCGCTTTTTACAATCAGATAGGCTACTGTAATCATATTTCTTAATTCGCAGAGCTGAGGAGAAACAGCTGTTTTTTCGTACAATAGTTCTGTTTCGGCATGAAGTAAATCCAGTCTTCTGTTGGCGCGATTTAATCTTTCATTGTTGCGCACAATTCCAACATAATCACTCATCAATAATTTTAATTCTTTTAGACTTTGCGTAATAAGAATCATTTCCTTGGGAGCAGTTGTTCCCGCAGCATTCCAGTCCGGTATTTTTTCAGTGAAAGAAAGGTCCTCTATTTGTTTTATTGCCGCAACAAAACATCGATGTGCAAATACCATGGCTTCAAGCAATGAATTACTGGCCAAACGATTGGCGCCATGCAAACCTGTGCTTGCACATTCTCCGGCTGCGAATAAATTTCTAATTGATGTTCTTCCCCATTCGTCTGTTTTGATGCCACCACAACTGTAATGTGCAGCAGGAGCAACAGGTATCATGTCTTTAAAAACGTTGATGCCTGCGTTTAAACACTTTGTGTAAATATTGGGGAAATGATTTTTAAAATTATCCTGATTCATTGCCCTGCAGTCAAGGTATACAAATTCAGTTCCGTTTATCTTCATTTCATTGTCTATTGCTCTGGCAACAATGTCTCTTGGTGCCAGATCTTTTCTTGAATCATATTTCTCCATGAATGCCTCGCCTTGATGATTTCGCAAAACAGCCCCATCTCCCCTAACGGCTTCAGTGATTAAAAAAGAATGACCTTTTACACCTGCTTCATACAAAGCGGTAGGATGAAATTGTATAAACTCCATATTTTCTATTCGGCCCTTAGCTCTGTAAACCATTGCCACTCCATCTCCTGTAGCTATTGCCGGATTTGTAGTTGTCCGATATACTTGGCCATTGCCTCCGGTAGCGAGCATCGTAATCTTTGAAATTATCTTTTCTATTTTTCCGGTTAACTGATTTAATATATAAACACCATAACATTCAATGTCGGGAGTAGATTTAGTAACCAGATAGCCCAGATGATGCTGAGTAATTAAATCAAGCACATAACAATGACTGATGAGTTGAATGTTAGGACATTTTTTAATAGTCTCCAGTAAAGCTCTCTCGATTTCCTTTCCAGTAACATCTTTGTGATGCAATATTCTGTTTTCACTGTGTCCACCTTCCTTTCCCAATTTAAAATCTCCAGCCAGATCTTTATCAAACTCTGCACCCCAGGAAATAATTTCCTGAATTCTTTCCACTCCTTCTTTAACTACTAATTCAACAATTCTCGAATTACAAAGTCCATCACCTGCAATTAAAGTATCTGCTATGTGTTTTGAAAAACTGTCTTCGTCAAAATTCATTACCCCTGCAATACCCCCTTGTGCATATTTGGTATTGGTTTCATCACTGGATGCTTTGGTTATGATGGTTAAAGATTGCTGAGGATTGTGTTGAGCAACTTTTAATGCATAGGTCAACCCTGCAATTCCCGATCCTACAATTAAATAATCTGTTTTCATCCGTTTTGAAATGTGCGCAATATGGTAAACTAATTTATAGATGGCGATTCTACCCATGCGCCATTTACTTTTAATAACTCGATTAATTCTTCAACTGCTGTTTCGCTGTTTATATTTCTTTTTACAACTTCCTTGCCTTTGTATAAAGTTATTTTCCCTACTCCGCTTCCCACATAACCAAAATCAGCATCTGCCATTTCCCCCGGACCATTTACAATACAGCCCATTATTGCAATCTTCACTCCTTTTAAATGATGGGTAACTGCTCTGATTTTTGCTGTTGTTTCTTGTAAATCAAACAACGTTCTTCCACAACTTGGGCAACTAATATATTCGGTTTTTGAAATCCGGGTACGGGCTGCCTGCAAAATGCCAAAAGAAACAGAGTTTAATAATTTCATGGGTGAACTCAATTCTGGATTTGAATAATGATACCCAAAACAAATACCATCACACATCCCATCAATCAGCAATGCGCCGGATTCAACAGCATAATGTATCAGACTTTGTTCATTCGTATTATGATTGCTGTCCACGATTAGAATTACCGGATTAAGGATTTCATGCTCTCTTAAAGCTATAATCATTCTTCTAATTGACTGAACTGGATTTACATTCATTGAACTCAAACAAATCACAGCTGTATGATCTTTCTTCAGTCGCTCAAAAACAAGTTCTAAAGCAACATGATTGGTATTCTGAGAATAACAATCAATCATTACAAAATTTATTTGTGTAGATTTTAAAACAGCATCATTAAGATATTCCACTTCTGATAATAAAGGAAAACACTGTTCATTGTTGTTTGAGGTCATCCAGTCCTGATGATTCATGATTACTTTTAATGTGCCTGGCAAATTAAATGAAGGTGTTTGTTTGCAGTAGATATAATCTGCGGCCGCATCAGCAATATTCCACTTGTCGGTGAATTCATTGTAATTATATCCAATGTCTTTCAAATCATCCGGAGAAATTGAGTTGAATTTATGATAATCTGCAATTACAACTGGCACATGTTTTGAACCAATATTTCCAATTTGAATAGTCTCTCTTCTTTTATAAGCAAAGGGATCGTAAAGTAATTTATCAAAATCAGGAACATTAGATTGATTTTCCCGATATTCAGTTTGATATCTTTTTATCAGATCTCTGCAAACAGGAATTTCAAATTCAGGGTCTTCGGTCAGGGATACACGAACGGTATCACCAATTCCATCTTCTAATAAAGTGCCAATTCCTATTGCAGATTTAATTCTTCCATCTTCGCCATCTCCTGCTTCCGTAACGCCCAAATGCAAGGGATAACATTCTCCAAATTCATCAAACATGTGGTTAATCAGCAAGCGATACGCCTGAACCATAACCTGAGGATTACTGCTTTTCATACTCAGCACGATATTATGGTAGTCTTCCGATCTGGCAATTCGAAGAAATTCCATGGCGCTTTCAACCATTCCTATAGCCGTATCTCCATAACGACTCATGATTCTGTCGCTTAGACTTCCATGATTGGTACCAATGCGCATGGCTGTTCCATATTCCTTGCAGATTTTTACCAACGGGGTAAATCTTTCTCTTATTCTTTCAATCTCTTCCTGATATTCTTGATCGTTGTATTCGATTTGTTCAAATTTTTTCTTGTCTACATAATTGCCTGGATTTACTCGAACTTTTTCTACAATTCTAGCAGCAATTTCGGCAGCGTTAGGAGTGAAATGAATGTCGGCTACTATGGGAGTTTCATATCCTCTTTTTCTCAATTCGTCTTTGATGTTTTGTAAATTTTCTGCTTCATTTTTAGAAGGGGCTGTAATTCTAATCAACTCTGCACCAGCCTGAATACATCTTATAGACTGTTCTACAGTGGCCATAGTATCCATTGTATCTGTTGTAGTCATAGTTTGCATCCTGATTGGATGATTTGCCCCTAGAAGAAGATTTCCTACCCTGACCTCTCTGGTTTGAAGTCTTTTATAACGTGTTAAGGATTCGCAATATAATTGCATAATGGTATGGTATAAATGAATGCTTATTTAAAAAACAAACGCAGTAATGAAATGTTCGGATTATTTAACCCCTTTAAAAAATCCATAGTGCGTTAAAATATCTTTAGTAATTCCCAAGCCGGTTTTTTTCATTTCTATATTTTTATCCTGATTTTTTATCAGATTAACGAAGAAATAAACATGCCTGTTTTCTTCAACCCAACCAAGGGTCCAGGAAATTGAATTATTATTTTCATCAACCGTTGTTCCTGTTTTATAACTTAATTTATAGGCAGTGTTGTCTTCCTGAACCATCATATTACGAACCGATTCCTGAACTGATTTTCTGAAAGGCAATTGATCAAAGTATAATCTTTTTAAAAAGCCCAATTGCTCATCTGGCGAAATTTTTAATTTGTTATTCATCCAGAAAGAATCCAATGTACCGTCTATGTTTTTATTTCCGTATGAAATACTATCAATCCAGCTTTTCAAAGTGTCGTGACCCGTTCTTCTTGTTACCTCTTGAAAAAAAGGAACTGCATTCTCTTTAAACGCATAGACAATGTTCATGTCTTTATTCCAGCTGGTCGTTGATCTCAATGTACTATCCCATTTAATCATCATGTTTTCATCTGTAACAACTCCTGTATGTAATACAATTAATGAATTTAGAATTTCAAAAGTTGATGCCGGAGAATATCGAGTAGTGTCCATGCCCATATTGTACACTGTAATTTCTCCTTTTGCATTATCAAGCATTGTAAAACAACCTTCCGATTTTGATGATTGAAAATACATCGCCAAGTCGTTATCTATTTTTGCTTTATTAACTGAACAGGAAGAAATAGAAATAAGAAATAAAAAATTAAGAGTTATAGGTAAGGAGAATAATACTTTTTTCATCAATGAATTTTATGTTACTTAAAACAATTTATAAATTATTTTTTTGAATTTAAATGATTTGCTGTTGCGACTAATGCTGTATAAAATTCTTTACCAAATTTTCTGATTAACGGTTCTTTTAAAAATTCATAAACCGGCACTTTTAATTTTTTTCCCAGCGAACACGCAGCCTTGCAATTATCTTCCCTGGGTTCGTAGTTGGCGAGCTCTGTAATTCCATCTTTGCTTTTTTTAACTATTACAGGAAACAAATGACAGCTAATCGGTTTTTTCCAATTTATCTTTCCATCAAGATAGGCCTGTTCAATACCACACTTCACAATACCTTTTGAATCAAAAATTCCATAAACGCAAATTTTGCTTTTGATGGTAGGCGTCACCCATCCAAATTCTTTGTCGTATACAAATCTCCCCTGCTGTTCAATTTCTTTTTTACTGATTTCATTCAGATAAGGAAGTACTTTGTCAAAAACGGCATCAATTTCTTTAAGTTCCGCTCTGTCTAATGGTGCTCCTGCATCACCGTCAACACAACATGCACCTTTACATTTTGAAAGGTCACAAACAAATTGTTCGCTAATAATCTGATCACTTAACAAAACATTTTCAATCGCTATCATGGCTCAAAAATACGTTGGATTATTAAAAATATTGAAGGTTAATTAGGTCGTACTGGGTTTTAATGGCAAATGCGGAACAGAACTGCTGCTCCATTTAAAAGTATTTATTAAATGCTCAATATCTTGTTTTAAAAATTCCTGAACCGGCTTTAATGAATCTGCATTTGGTGTCGCATCAAAATACAATGCCCCTCTGATAAAATTTCTTGTGGTGTCGCTTAAAAAAAACTGATTGGCTGTAGCTGCATTGCCGGCAACCTTAAAATAAATTCCAGAAATGCCATTGTTGGTCATCATTAAACTATCTGTTATAGCGCTAGCAATCACATCGTTTTTATTTGTCAAATTAAAAGCGTCATTCACCATCAGATCAAATTTATTAACACCAAGAGAATCTTTGTAAGTGCCATCTTTTTGTTTTAATTTAAATGGCGCAAGGCCGCCGATTATTTTATAACTCATAAATAATCTTGCCTTGTAATCGGGGAAATCAACATTTATCCAGAAATTATTTTCTGGTGTACTGTCAAAATAAGTGCTGTCCTGGAGGATACTGGCATAAACAGGATATTCGAAAGAATAAGGAAATGAAGGATTGTCAAATTTTTGATATTGATGTTCGGGGAGATTGATTTTAAAATAACCTTTCTTTTTTGAAGTGTAATTTGAATTGCAGGCCAAAAAATTAATCATGACCACTACCAATGAAAATCGAATCAGTGTTATATTCATTTTGATGGCGCTCCTTGTGCTGAGATTTCTTTAGGTTGAATAATAACTTTCACTTTATCAATCCTGTTTTTTTTAATTTCAAGTGGGATGAATGTATAGTTTCCATTCATAAGTTTTTCATTGATTTGCGGAAATTCTCCGGCAATTTCTAAAACAAGTCCAGCCAATGAATCACTGCCTCCTCTAATTGCATCAAATGTATTCGAAGGTAAATCCATAGCCTTACATACATCATTTATCATCGTTTTTCCTTCAAAAATAAAATTATTATTATCGATTTTTTTATTCCCGCTTTCCTCATCATCAAACTCGTCTTTTATTTCTCCGATGACTTCCTCGATAACATCTTCTAAAGTTACTATTCCGGAAGTGCCACCAAATTCATCAACAACGATTGCGAAATGAGTTCGCTTGGTTCTGAAGTCCTGTAGCAAATCTTCAATAAGCTTTTGTTCGTGAACAAAGAATGGGGTTCTGATTAAATGATGCCAGTCGAAATCAACAGGGCTATCCAAATAAGGAAGCAAATCCTTGATATGCAAAATACCGATGATTTCATCAAGATTTCCTTTGTAAACCGGGAGTCTGGAATAATGTAAATCTTCGGAGAGTCGAATTATATCATGCAGAGAAAGAGAAGAGCCTATACCACTAACGTCTAGACGGGTACGCATAACTTGCTTTACCGAAGTGCCGCCAAATTTTCTTATCCCTTTTAAAATTTGTTTTTCTTCCATACTGGCTTCATGCTCGGGAAGCAGATCGATAGCATAATCGAGATTGCTGTTATCTATACCTGGAGTTTTTAATGGCGAAACCTTTTTCTCGATATCATCACTATAACTAACAAATTTTTTACTAATGCCAAACAACAAACTGTGAAAGACTTCTATAGTTAAAGAGGCGTTTGAAGCAAACCACACTTTATGATGTGTAGCCCATACTTTGGGCAGCACTTCAGCAAACAATAAAATAAAAAAAGATACCGATAATACTTTTGCGATAAAATTCATCAGCACAGAGTCAAACAAATGTTCTTTAAAAAATCCATCCAATAATAAATTAGAAATCAAAATAATTCCAATATTGAAAAAACTATTTGCAATAAGCATTGAAGCCAGTAATGTTTTTGGCTGTTCGAGTAAATTGATAATTCTTTTAAATGATGGCTGTTTTCTGGTTTTTAAAATATTGATGTCTTTTGATGTCATTGAAAAAAAAGCAATCTCACTTCCGGAAAATAAAAAAGACAACAAAAATAAAATCAGCATGGCAATAATCAGAATAGTTGTTGCTGCAGGAGAAATTAATAAAAAGCTGAACATTGGTAAGATAAACTCCGAATGATAGTACAAAATGATATTTTTTATTACGCAATTTACTGCAACTCAACGTTGCAGATTTTAAGTTAACAGCAGTCTGCTCAAAAAACCGAATGCAGATAACTTACAACAAATTTAAAGATACATTTTTATCCTGCAAATTGATCTGCTCAAATATTCCTTTTAAGAAAGAAAATTATTCTCTGTAACATAACCAAAGATTATTCTTGGAAATGCTATCCTTTTTATTTGACTCTTGCTTTTTAATACAAAATCTTCGAAAACGACCGGATCTTTCAATTTGAGATGAATAAAAACCCCGTTTATGAGCTGGTGAGTCAGTTTTTGTTGGTAAGGCTTCGAGACAGAAATAATATTATACCCTGAGGCTATCCTTTCTTTGAATTGTTTTGATTTTAATACTTCTTCTGTTGTTTTGGGCGAATTCATTTCAATTACTAAAAATTCATGAAGGTTTTGCCAAATGTCTTTCTGCGCTCTTTTTCTGATATAGAATCTATCGTTATATTCAGCTACAAGATAATAGAGCCAACGTTCTTTCTGACTGGTATGTTTAGATTTTACCGGAAAACTGTTCATTGTGTTATCTAAAAAAGACTGACAATTATTCGCCAAAAGGCAATTTGTGCAAATAGGTGATCTGGGTTTGCAAATTGTAGCTCCAAAATCCATTATTGCCTGATTATAAATATTTGCTTGGTCTTTTTTTAATAATGACTGAGCTAACTCATTAAATATTTTTTTACCTTCGGTTGTATCAACTGCGATATTTATAGAAAAAAACCTGGACAAAACTCTGGTTACATTGCCATCAACCACAGCATAAGGTAAATTGTATGCAAAAGATGCAATGGCGGCTGCAGTATAAGGACCAACTCCTTTTAAGGCTAATATCTTTTCATATGCATTCGGAAAAACTCCATTTAATTCTTCATTAATAAATTTTGCAGTTGAAATAAGATTTTTACAACGGGAATAATAACCTAATCCTTCCCACAATTTGAAAACAGAAAATTCTTTAGCCTGAGCCAACTTTTTGACATCTGGAAATTGGTCTATAAAGCGATTATAATAATCGAGGCCCTGCTCTACTCGTGTTTGCTGAAGGATAATTTCACTAATCCATATTTTGTAAGGATCCTTCTCTTTCTTCCAGGGCATTTCCCTTTTATTGAACTTTTGGTTCCATTCCATTAGTTTTTGAGTGAAAAAAAGCTTCAGTTGAGCAGATTTTTCGGGCATCCTGTGAAAATTTTAAACAAACCTATTGATTATCACTAACTTATTTTTGTTTTTTCAAATAATTTTTATAACTTACTATCCAAATTATTTGTATATGAGAAAAGCAGACTTAATAAACAAAATTTCAGAGAAAACTGGAATCCCAAAGGTTGATGTATTAGTAACCCTTGAGACAATGTTTAGAGAGGTAAAAGCATCTCTTGCTAACGGTGAAAACCTCTACATTCGTGGATTTGGTAGTTTTATCATTAAAAAAAGAGCAGCTAAAATCGGACGCAATATTAAGAAGAATGTGTCTGTGGCTATTCCGGAACATTTTATTCCCGCATTCAAACCTGCGAAAGAATTTGTTCAGGAAATTAAAACATCTCCGAACATTAAAGAAGTTCCAGAAGTCAAGGATGATAATGAAGATTAGTGTAAATTTGCGCCCTGTCTTTAAAATTGACAGACTTTTTAAGTCGTGAAAAAACAAATTATTCTAATTGGTTCGGGCATCATTCTAATTGTCGTAATTTTTATGGCCGGCAAAACGGTAACTGATAAAAAGTCCGTTTTGCCTCTGATGCAGTCCAAAACTCAAAGTTTTGATATTCAAGGATTTATTGAGAAGGAGAAAACAAAATTAGCTCCAGATCAAAAAATTCTTCTCAGCAAATTAGAAGAAAATACTTCCATCAATTCTGATCCCACACAAAAAATAGCTTCATTAACAGCAGTTGCAAACTTCTGGAAAGACAGTATTCAGCAGTTTGAATCCTATGCTTATTTTATTGCAGAAGCTGCAAAGTTGGATAATTCAGAAAAAAGCCTCACCTTCGCAGCCCAATTATTTTTGAGTAACCTCAGAGGAGAACAAGATGATTCAAAATTAAATTGGGAATCAAACGAAGCGATTTCCCTTTTTGAAAAGGCAATCGTGCTTAATCCTTCAAGTGAAGATTTGAAAATAGATTTAGCGAGTTGTTATATTTATGGCAAGGGTAGAAATGGAGATCCTCAACAAACCATGAAAGGTATTTTGAGTTTGTTAGAGATTGTCAGAAGGGACTCTACCAATATGAAGGCACAGTTGGTTTTAGGAATCGGAGGATTTGTTTCAGGCCAATATGATAAAGCCGTGGCTCGTTTGACAAAGGTCATAACACAGGAGCCTAATAATCTTGAAGCCATCGCATTTCTTGCAGATACTTATGCAGCCCAGGGAAACAAAGAAGCTGCAATTAAATGGTATACAGTTAGTAAGCGTTTGATTAACAATGCAAGTTATTCTAAAGAAGTAGACGAAAGAATAAAAACGCTTCAAAACAAATAATAACAGAATTGAATTAATAATATTTTTAAACAAAAAGACTAGGTTATGCCTTGTGGTAAAAAAAGAAAACGTCATAAAATCGCTACTCATAAGCGTAAAAAACGTTTAAGAAAGAATCGTCATAAGAAAAAATAATTGCAAAAGCATTTTAAATGTTTCTGTATGCTGCTCATTCTCATTTGCTGTTGCCAGTGAAGTGTGCACATTATTTAAGTCTTTTGGTGTACGTGTGCTTCTTCTTTGTTGCTCACAACTGTTGTTATTTGATTAATTTTTCAAATGACTTTATCCTGCCGTGATGCATAAGGGTCTTAAAATTAAATAATTTGACCAAGGAGTTAATCATAAATGTGGTTCCACATGGAGTGGAGATTGCATTGCTGGAAGAAAAAAAACTTGTGGAGCTACACAGCGAAAAATCTGATGCTAGCTTTGCTGTGGGAGACTTATACCTTGGAAAAGTTAAAAAGCTGATTCCTGGTCTTAATGCTGCTTTTGTGGATGTTGGATTTGAAAAAGACGCCTTTCTGCACTATACCGATTTAAGCCCTTATGTAAAATCAATTCTTAAATTTACCGCACAATCTATTCATCAAAAAAAAGGCGATTCCTTCGATTTTGCAAAGTTTAAAGTTGAGCCTGAAATTGTAAAGACAGGAAAAATAAACGATGTACTCAGCGGCAAACCTAACATTCTTGTACAAATATTAAAAGAACCTATTGCTGCCAAAGGCCCAAGGCTTACCTGCGAAATTTCATTGCCCGGCAGATTTGTGGTAGTTACTCCATTCAACGATATAGTCGCAGTTTCTAGAAAAATTCATTCTTCCGAAGAAAGACGACGATTACAAAAAATAATTGAGGCTGTTAAACCCAAAAACCTTGGAGTTATTGTACGGACAGCTGCTGAAGGTAAAAATACAGCCGAACTTCACGAAGATTTGCTAAGCCTGGAACGTACCTGGAAAAATATTCAAAATAATTTATGCGAAGGTGTTTCTCCAACAAGAATATTAAGTGAACAAGGAAAAGCAAACAGCATTCTTCGCGACTTACTCAGTGCAGATTTTAATAAGATTGTGGTAAATGATAAAAATATTTTTTCTGAAACAAAAAATTATATTCAACGTATCTCTCCCGATAAACTTGACATTGTTTCTTTTCATAACAATGGCAGTTCGATTTTTGATACCCATGGCATAACCAAACAAATAAAAGCATCTTTTGGGAAAACGGTTAACCTTCCCAGTGGTGCTTATTTGATCATAGAACATACCGAAGCACTTCATGTAATAGATGTAAACAGTGGCTATAAAAGTGTAAGTAACAATCAGGAACAAAATGCACTAGAAACAAACCTTGAAGCTGCCGAGGAAATAGCCAGACAGTTGAGATTGAGAGATCTTGGAGGTATCATAGTTGTTGATTTTATAGATATGAAACTTCTTGACAACAAGAAGAAGCTTGCCGACGCTATGGAACAAATGATGCACATCGACAGAGCCAAACATTCGGTATTGCCAATTACTAAATTTGGTTTAATGCAAATTACTCGTCAAAGGATGAAGCCTGAGATGAATATTAATACCAGTGAAGTTTGCCCAAGCTGTAATGGTTCTGGCACTATTTCATCTACCCTGATTCTTGAAGATGAGATTGCAAAAAATCTCAACTACTTAATTATGCAAAAGCATAAAGGTTTGAAAATTGAAGTTCATCCAATTATTTATAGCTATCTCACCTGTGGATTTCCTTCTAGGAGATTTAAATGGAGCTGGAAATACAAGCAAAAAATTAAAATCATTTCTAATAACGCCTATCACCTTACCGAATTTCATTTCTTCGACGAAAATGAAGAAGAAATCAAACTTTAAATTCTAATTCAACTAATTTTTATTGCCATTCAAGAATAAAATTTAGAAATAGAACAGTCAATTCAAGTGGGATTGTTTATTTTTAGTAAAATACATGCTGTCTTATTATTCAATTTTTTAAAATATGGAATACAAACTAATTAAAACCTTAAAGTCGATTGCTAAAATAATTATACTTGCGTTGATGATTATTTTAATTGTAAGTATGCTTCTAGGAACAGTTGATCTTGCTATCGAGGTAATTAAGTTGATCATCAAACCAAATCCTTATTATCTGTTGATTAATGTAGAAGATTTATACAATATTTTTTCTGTGATTCTGATTATTGTTGTTGGCTACGAAATGTTTAAATCAATGACGCTTATTTTACATCAGGAAAAAATTCCAGTAAAAGCTATTCTTCAAATTGCCATGATTGCCCTGGCTAACAAAGTAATTACCTTGAACTTAAAAAATATCAGTCTGGATTTAATGATTGGTTTAGGAATGGTCATTGCTGCTTTAGGTGTGGCTTTTTTCTTTTTTAATAAAAGTTCAGAAAAAATAGAGTAATAATTTTTTGATCTATTGTACTGTATTCAATTGATAAGTTTAATATCCAAAAGCTACTGCTCTTTTTATTTCCTGCAAAGCACCGAGACCTTTGATTACGCCATTGTATAAGGTAGCCCGTTCAAAAGTTATGAAAATAAATGGCTGATTGAATGTAGCTGCTTCCTTCAATAACATTTGATATGCTTTTTTCTCGCCGGTATTTGCTGTGTGAAGATTAAGGAATTTAGTATATGACCTAATTGCATTTCCTCTTGTTAACCCTGCAATCTGACTTTTGTCATCGAGTACCATCACCTTTTCCCAGTCTTCAACTCCATTCACAATTATCTTTGAAGTGATGTTTTCATTTCTGCCCGATTGATAATGAATTTTTTCTATCGCATATTTGCTCGCAGTCTGCTGAGCATCCTCATTTGAATATTTATAAGTGATGGTATACTCAGAAACCGAAACAACCTTACCTGCCACAACATTTCCGTTGTGAAAATAAATAGTGTCGTTTTGTGCAAATGAAATTTTTGCAGATAAGAAAATACTAAGGAGAGAAAGCAATAGAAATTTATTCATAATTTAATAAGAAGCATAACGAGTTCGAAATTAAGATATTCCTTTTATCAAAAAAAGGATTGATTGCTTTTTGATTTTAATTAATCCAGTAAAACACTTTTCATTTGAATTCCTTTTTGACTATTAATTTTGAGTGTTTGTTTTTTTCCATTTGCATTAATATCAATTGTATTTTCTCCTTCTTTTAATGGAATTCTCATATAACTGATATAAGCAGGCAAACTAATCCAACTTCTGGTATCTGCTTTCTCGGTTACTGAGTTAGTAATATTAACCAAAAAGCTTACGACATTTCCAACGGCCTCTGATCTATCTTCCCTCTTCTTTTTTTCTTCTTCTGTTTCATTCTTTTTTGAATTAGAATTGGCTATTTTTTCTGCCAACTTTCCGGATCCTTTTTCTGTGGCTCGTTTTACAATATATCTTGCCGCCGTCTTTGCCAATTCTGTTAAAAATCTTTCATTAAGTACACTTATGGCTAAGGTATTAAAATCCTGTGCCAGCTGAGGAACTTGTGATTCACCATTAACATTTACAGACTTACTGATTTGACTTTTTGTTACAATACTATATTGAGGCATCGCTACTCTGAAAGTTTTTATATCACTCAGTTGATTATTGTTGATGCCGTAGCTGGAATACACAAATGGAAAGGATACGTAACTACCATATTGATCAACATATTGAAAAGCATTTCCATTACCTGTATTTACAATCGTAAAACTAATTTCAGTTTTTACTGGCGCATTTCCTTCTTCAAAAAATAAAATCAATTCGCCAAAATCTGATTTATTATTTGACAATTTTTGATTGAACAGCTTTTCATATTTTTCTTGCTCATCTGTGAAACCCATTGCTGATGCACTGTTTAATAAATCTATTTTTAATTGATCAGGGGTTGAAGTGCCATAATAAACACCACCAGCATCAATATATGTGTTTGCGGCATCTCTGTATGAAATAAATGCATTGTTCATATCTCCGGACATTTCATAAATCATCCCCTGAAGGTTAAAGGCAAAAGCATCTTTATTATATTTGTTTGGATTTCTGTTTTTTTCAGAAAGTCTGTCACTTGCTAATGTGATTTTTCTGGCCTCTACTACAGCTTCATCGGGTTGCCCAAGAGAAATATAATTCATTGACTTATAATAATTCAACATGAACTTCTCAAACTCTTCGCCACGATAGATTTCCATCATGGGGTTCAACAGATTGCTTAATACTACATCTTTTACTGTTTTATAGTTTGCTTCCAGTTGATCATCTGCTAAATTAAAATATTGGTTGCTCTCTTTAGGATTATTATTTAGATAATACAATCTTCCTAATTCGAAATTATAAATAAGTTTATTTCTGTTTTGATGTAATAATTTATTGTTCTCAATATTTTTTATTGCTTTATTATATTGATGATTCCTGAGGTTGAGGTTGTAATCATTCATTAAAGTATTATATGAAGCACAGGAAAATAAAAAAGGCATCAATAGAAAAACTATCGATGCCCTGTTTTGAAACAATTTTATTTTACCGGGAGAATATGAATTTGAATGAATCAACCTTATAAATTTTTAGGTCGAATTAATTCTTAATGACTTTCGAAATCTTTTTATCACCAATCCAAACTATTTCGTTGGTCTCAATATTAGTCAATTCTAAATTAACTTGATAAGTAACCGTTTTATTTCTTTTAAATGCATCTACAATAGAGTTGATAGAGCCTTGTAAGATAAAATCTGCGCCGTTTTCCAATCCAAATTTTTTCATGGTGCTTACAGAAGCATTGTTTTGCTGATCTCCCTTTTCAGCTCGTAATTCTTCTCTTTTCTTTCCACTTTGAACCAAACCTACTTTTGCCGTATTGATAAATGATCTTTCTAAATCTTTCATGAAAGTTTCGGCTTCAATGTGCTCATGACTTTTATTGGTAACCATTCCTACAATAACAACTGGTTTTTTTCCTTTGGCTTCCATATAATTTGCAAGCCAAGCTCCAGATAATGACTGACTGATCATTTCATCGGAAGTTAACCGGCTATCTGTATTATTCCACTTCCCACTGATATCAGGTGTTTCATTACTTTCTACTCTGGTTACTTTATGCGCACAAGATATTGTAAACAAAATCAAAGCAACAATAGTTAATAGCTTTAAAAATCTCATATTAAAGTCAGTTTAAGTTGATAATAAAAGTAAGAGGTAATTAATATCTGTAGTAGTAGGGGGGCCTGTTGAATAAGTAAAAACAATCCAGATAATTATATCCGTTGCTCCAGAAAGCTAATGCTCTTTGCTGACGAAATTCGATTCGTTGTTTTTTTCTTTCCTGCTTGGCTTCCGTCCAATCGTATGCTTTGTAAGTCTGCTGAGCAGTAGTATTCATCGCTTCAAGAGTATTTTCCTGAGCATTTTGATACTTTGCCTGTGTGATTTTATAATTGGGATTTTGATCTTTAGCTAATGCTGGCTCCTGAGCTTTCATAACGGAAGCAGCAAAAAGAAATAGTAAAATAAATATTATTTTTTGCATAGTAATATTTTTTAGTATTCAAATATAATAACGAAAATGTAATACGCCAATAAAATAATGTAAACGTATTATTTGAATATTCAGAATCATATTTAATGCTGATGATTATGTTGCATGCCCGTTAACTCTTCAGGTGTAACTTTTTTATCTTTTGTTTTTACTTGTTTTTCTAGGAAATCAAAAAGCCTTTCTGTTACAAGCCGGCGATATGTTGCATCAATTTGTTTTTCATCTTTCATCATTCTATCAATGTAACTGTCTAGCCAGCTCATGTCTTCACCCATATTCATCTGACCAAAATAACCTGTAACTTCCTGTCTCATATGATTTCTGAGGTCATCCTGAGTAACTTCCAATTTATTATCGGTAATTAATTTATCACTGATTAAAGTCCATTTTAATTGATTGCTGAATGTAGGAAATTCAGATTCAGCTTCTTCTGCAGTTTTCGGCTTTTCGCCACCGGTTTGCAGCCATTTTTTCAGAAAAGCTTCTGGAAATTCCATTGCTGTTTTGTCAAGTAAAAGATGATACAGCTGATCGTGAAGCTGATTGCGGCTTTGAGCGTTCCAGTATTTTTCGATATCATCTTTTAGTATGCTGCGAAATTCGGTTTCAGTTGCTATTCCTTTACCAGGATATACTTCATTAAAAAAATCGGCGTTCAATTCACGCTTTTCAATCAGTCCGATTTTTACGATGTCGAGTTTAAAATATTTTGAAGCCGCTTCTTTATCATTTTTTTCCAATCCCAGATCATGCAACATCATTTCCAGTTTATCGCCTTCAAATGTTTTGTTGAGTTGAAAAATAAGACAATCTGCCATTTTCTTTCCCATCAATTCTTTTTGCATTTTTGGAGTGAAATATTTCAGCAGTACCGAATTTTCTTTGCTGATTCCTCCTTCGATAACATTTCCGCTTTTGTCTGACTCAGTAAATAAAACGTTCAACACATTTTCTTCATTATCAATAACCTCAGGTTCTGTCATCTTTCCGCCTTTGATCAACATTTTGCTGATTTCTTCATTTACCATATCTTCAGAAACCTCAACTTTATGAGCCGTAATTGTTTGTTTTGAAAAATCAAGAAGTTCAAATGCTGGTTTTAGTCCAATTTCAAAACCAAAATCATAATCTGTGGGATTATTAATATCAACTTTGCTTAAATCTTTTTCCAAAGGAAGCGGTTGTGCAAAAATATCAGGCTTTTCTTCATTGAGATATGCATAAAGTTTAACTTCTACAGCTCTGAGAACTTCATCATTAAAAATTGAAGGACCATACATTTTCTTAATCATACCAGCCGGAACCATTCCTTTTCTGAAGCCAGGTATATTGGCAGTTTTGCTGTACTCTTTAAGTTTCTTCTCAAACGAAGGAAAATAATCTTCTTTTGATACTTTTACGGTCAGTTTATCAGTTAATAAACCGATGTTTTCTCTTGCTACTGTTGACATACTTTATAAATTATTGAAACGTTATTAAATTAAATAAGTTGATAAGCCAAGGATTAGAACTAAATGACGTTGCCGGCATTTAAACCACTCAACTTATCAACTTAAAAAGTGCGGATGATAGGGGTCGAACCTACATGCCTCGCGGCGCCAGATCCTAAGTCTGGTGCGTCTGCCAATTTCGCCACATCCGCAATAATGACTATGTTGCCGCTTAGTTGAAATCGAAACGGGGGGCAAAACTAACACTTTTCTTTAAAAAATGATGAAGTTCATTAAACTATATTTTGTCTGATAACTAAACAAGTCCTCATTAATGCTCCAGGAACTGCCAGTCATGGATTTTTTAGAGTAAATTTGTGATACCAAATGCAATCTACAGATACTATACAAACATATCATCTTTCTGAAGAAGAAGAGAAAAAAGAGATTCTGAGACATTACCGGGGTTTACTTAAAGCATTAAAGCAAAAAATGAAGCCGGGTGATAAAGAACTCATCCGTACAGCTTTTGAAATGGCTGTTGATGCTCATAAAACCATGCGCCGCAAAAGTGGCGAGCCTTATATTCTTCATCCATTAGCTGTTGCAAAAATTTGTGTAGAAGAGATTGGCTTGGGAATCCGAAGCAGCATTTGTGCCCTTCTTCATGATACTGTTGAAGATACAGATATCAGTCTTGAGGACGTTCAGAGAGAATTTGGTTTAGAAATATCTAAGATTGTTGATGGACTGACTAAAATTGCTACGGTAATGGACACCAATACTAGTAAGCAAGCCGAGAATTTCAGAAAGATTTTACTCACACTTACCGATGACCCAAGAGTGATTCTTATAAAATTAGCCGACCGACTTCATAACATGAGGACCTTAGACAGTCTGAAACGGGAAAAACAATTAAAAATAGCTTCCGAAACGGTATATGTTTACGCTCCACTTGCTCATCGTATGGGGCTCTACAATATTAAAACCGAGCTCGAAGATCTTTCCATGAAATACATGGAATCGGATACCTATAAATTTATTGCGAAAAAACTAAATGATACTAAAAGAGAACGCACTCGTTACATCAACGATTTTGTTAAGCCATTAAAAGATAAGCTTCAGTCTACCGGATTGGATTTTGAAATTTTCGGCAGGCCAAAAAGCATTCACTCTATTTGGAGTAAAATAAAAAAGAAGGGAATTGCATTTGAGGAAGTGTATGATTTGTTTGCTATACGAATTATTGTAAACTCAATTCCTGAAAAGGAAAAAGAAGACTGCTGGAAAATCTATAGCATCATTACCGATGCTTATAATCCTTCACCGGAACGGTTACGCGACTGGCTTAGCAATCCAAAAAGCAATGGATATGAAGCGCTACATACAACGGTAATGGGACCTCAGGGAAAATGGGTAGAGGTTCAGATTCGAACGAAGAGAATGAATGATATTGCTGAGAAAGGACTTGCGGCTCATTGGAAATATAAAGAAGAAAAAGATGATGAAAGCAATTTTGATAAGTGGTTCAATCAAATCAGAGAAGCACTCTCCAATCAAGATACTAATTCACTCGATTTTTTACAGGACTTTAAAACATCATTTCTTGCTGAAGAAATATATGTTTACACTCCTAAAGGTGATATAAAAATGTTGCCGGTTGGCGCCTCTGCACTTGACTTCGCCTTTAATGTACACACAGCTGTAGGAGTAAAATGTATAGGTGCTAAAGTGAATCATAAATTAGTGCCTATAAGTTATAAATTAAGAAGTGGCGATCAAATTGAAATTATTACCAGTGCCAAACAAAAGCCCAATAGTGAATGGCTGAATTTTGTAGTAACGTCAAAAGCAAGAGCCAAAATTAAAGATTCACTCAAAGATGAGAAACGACAAATTGCTGATTTAGGAAAGAGTATTCTGGAAAGAAAATTCAACGCGATCAATGCCGTAATGAATCAGTCAAATATTGAAGAACTTGCCAATTTTTACAAATCGCCTTCTACACTGGATTTATTGTATGATATTGCTGTTAAGAAAAATGAGCTGAAAGAGCTAAAGGAATTTACTGTTCATGGAGATAAGTTAATTGCTCCTAAAATAGTTAAAACTATTGAGGAACATCATGAACATGAGGAACATAAACTTCATACCAAAAAGGATGCAGAGTTAATTATTTTCGGGGAAAGCAGTGATAAAATTATGTACACGCTGGCCAACTGTTGCAAACCGATACCCGGGGACGATGTTTTTGGTTTTGTTACTACAGGAGAAGGATTAAAGATTCACCGCACCAATTGCCCAAATGCCACAAGATTACTGGCCAATCATGCACATCGTGTGGTAAAAACTAAATGGGCGAAAAATAAAGAAATTTCTTTCCTTACTGGTTTAAGAATAATTGGCCTCGACGATGTTGGGGTAATTCATAAAATCACCAATCTTATCAGCGGCATTTTAAAAGTCAATATCTCTGCAATGACAATCGAAGCAAAAGAAGGCATCTTTGAAGGGAATGTAAAAATTTATGTTCAGGACAAAGAACAACTTGATGTCATCGTAAACCATTTACTTGAATTATCTGGAATCGAAAGAGTGGACCGTTATAATACGGATGAAATTGCTTGAGTTTAGTATTTTTAGGATTTATATTATCCAGCCTATCCTTACTTCAGCACTTCTCTACTAATCACCAGCTTTTGAATCTCACTCGTTCCTTCGCCTATAGTGCATAATTTACTATCGCGATAAAACTTCTCTACAGGAAAATCTTTCGTATATCCATAACCACCAAATATCTGAACGGCATCTGTACTGATTTCAACAGCGATTTCACTGGCATAATATTTTGCCATAGCCGACTCCTTGGTCATTGGAAGTCCTTTCATTTTCAAATCACAAGCCTGTTGAATAAGCAAATCGGCACAAGCGATTTTTGTAGCCATGTCAGCCAGCTTGAATGAAATAGCCTGAAAGTTTGAAATCGGCTGATCAAATTGATAACGTTCTTTTGAATATTTCAATGAGGCTTCATATGCGCCTTTGGCAATTCCCAAACTTAATGCAGCAATAGAGATGCGACCGCCATCAAGTATTTTCATGGCTTGCTTAAACCCGTCTCCTACTTCACCAAGGCGATTTTCATCAGAAATAATACATTGATCAAAAATCATCTCTGCTGTTTCACTCGCTCTCATTCCAAGTTTGTTTTCTTTTTTTCCTGCAGAAAATCCTTTAGTACCACGCTCAACTATAAACGCAGTTGAATTATTTTTTGCCCGAGGCTCACCTGTTCTGCAAATAACAACGGCAATATCACCAGACTTACCATGAGTAATCCAGCTTTTAGTGCCATTAATGATCCATTGATTCCCTTCTTTTAGTGCGGTAGTTTTCATATTTCCTGCATCGCTTCCTGTATTGGGTTCTGTTAAGCCCCAGGCACCAATATGATCTGCAGTGGCAAGTTTTGGAAGATATTTTTGTTTTTGTGTTTCATTTCCAAAAGTGAGAATATGGTTGGTACAAAGTGAATTATGTGCGGCCAAAGACAATCCAATAGAACCACAAACCTTTGAAATTTCCTGAATGATTACGTTATATTCAAAATAACCCAGTCCAGTTCCACCATAAGCTTCAGGAACCAAAACGCCCATCATTCCGAGCTTTCCTAATTCTTTGAAGATTTGCAATGGAAACTCTTGTGATTCATCCCATTCCATTAGCTGAGTTCTGATATGCTGATTAGCAAAATCTCTGGCAGTTTGTGCAATCTGTTGCGTGAGTTCTGTTTCTACGAAATTCATAAAAGCTGATTATTAAGGCTGCAATTTAGGAAATTTTGCATACCAACAACTGTTAGTTTTTTGTCATTTTATCATTAAATAATGTGTAATGAGATTGAATGTTTTTTGGTCAATCAAGTTGATTTTTTGAATATCATCTAAACTTTTAAAGCTTCCATGCTGATTGCGATAATTGATGATTGTATTTGCTAATTTATATCCAAAATAAGGATGCGATTTTAATTCATCAAATGACACTAAATTAATGTCGATTTTTTTTGTTTCACCATTCACATCCAGCATTTTTTCTATTTTCTGATACACAGAGTCCTGTAAACCCCAGACTTCTTTTAACTGATTTACCTCATAAAATCCTCCAAGTTTATTTTTATAAACAATAATTCTTCGAGATAACGCAGGTCCAATTCCAGGAAGGGATTCCAGTAATGCCGAATCGGCAGCATTGAGATTAATTATTTTGGGGGCTTCACTTTTGTAATTGTTATTTGAAGTTCTAGGATATTCTTTAGGGACCTGATCATTTTTTATTTTCACAAAGGGCATTAATTCGTCCAGTTTATTTACTGTAAACCCCCATATTTTCTTGAGATCTTCTGGCTTTTTGAAATGTCCTCCTTTCGAAAGATAGTGCTGAATAGTACTAATCGTTTTTTCTTTAACACCAAGCTTTAACCATTCTTCTTTATTACAATGATTGGGGTCAAACTCAAAATATTGTACTAACTTATTTTTCTTGTCCAATATAAATTCCCGAGATTGTTCAATCTGTTTGTTTTTAAAATTTGCTGTTAAC
>CANFGZ010000014.1 GCA_947446585.1 Chitinophagaceae bacterium
GCCACAGAGTATCTATAAATTTGGTACTTATAACGTTCGCGCAAGGGAAGAACAGGAAGCATTAAAATTAAAACGAGATGCCCTTTTGCTACAAGAGGCTGGTTGCTTTGCAATTGTACTAGAGAAAATTCCTGCATCTCTTGCAAAAGAAGTATCTGAAAGTTTACTGATCCCTACAATAGGTATTGGCGCAGGCGGAGATTGCGACGGGCAAGTACTGGTAATGCATGATATGCTGGGAATCAATACCGAATTTAAACCCCGTTTTCTCAGACAATACTTAAACTTAAGTGAACTAATAAACACTGCAGTAAAAAAATACATCTCTGATATCAAGAGTGGAGATTTCCCTAATGAAAAAGAACAATATTAAGATCACTACTCTTTTCTAAATATCGCCTTTCAAATGAGTTTTGCCTTGATAAGTTTGTAACTTTGCAACTTAAAATAAAAAATTCAGAAAATGGAATTTCTTAAAACATTACAGATACAAGGCAATAACGCTGGAGTATCTACAGGATCTGTTTGGATAAAAACCAAGAGCGCCCTAATAAATTCTTATTCCCCTGTTGATGGCAAACTGATTGGAACAGTTATGTCTGCAGACCAGAATTCGTATCATGAAGTTATTAAAACCGCACAGAAAGCATTTGAAGCATGGCGCTTGTGGCCGGCTCCCAAAAGAGGTGAAATCGTAAGACAAATTGGAGAAGAACTTCGCAAATTCAAAGATCCTCTTGGGAAATTGGTGAGTTATGAAATGGGCAAAAGCTTACAGGAAGGCCTGGGCGAAGTTCAGGAGATGATAGACATTTGTGATTTTGCTGTTGGCTTGTCTCGCCAGTTACATGGCTTAACCATGCATAGTGAACGTCCTGGCCATAGAATGTATGAGCAATATCATCCGCTGGGCATTGTAGGCATTATTTCTGCTTTTAATTTCCCTGTTGCTGTATGGAGCTGGAATAGTATGCTGGCTTGGGTTTGTGGAGATGTATCTATATGGAAGCCAAGTGAAAAAACACCATTATGCGGTGTGGCTTGTCAAAAAATCGTACAGAATGTTTTCAAGAAAAATAATGTACCCGAAGGAGTTAGTTGCCTGATCAGTGGTGGACGTGAAGTTGGTGAATGGATGAGCAATGACAAAAACATTCCATTAATTTCTGCAACCGGCAGTACAGGAATGGGAAAAGCAGTTGCCGCTGTTGTAGGTCAAAGACTAGGAAGGACACTACTTGAATTAGGTGGAAATAATGCCATAATCATTTCTAAAGAAGCAGATTTAAATATCGCCTTAACTGCAGCTACTTTTGGTGCAGTAGGTACCGCCGGACAAAGATGCACCACCACTCGCCGATTAATCATTCACGAAAAAATTTACAATAAATTCAAAGAGAAATTAGTACACGCATACAAGCAATTGAAAATAGGCAACCCATTAAATGAAAAAAATCATGTAGGGCCTTTGATTGATAAAGATGCGGTAAATCAGTATTTAAAAGCAATAGAGAAATGCAATAAAGAAGGAGGCAAATTCATAGTTGAAGGAGGCGTCATTAAAGGGAAAGGATTTGAAAGTGGATGTTATGTAAAACCTTGCGTTGCTGAAGCAAAAAACAGCTTCAAGATTGTACAACATGAAACCTTCGCGCCTATTCTTTATATTATGAAATACAAAACGATGGACGAAGCCATTGCCTTACAAAACGGCGTACCACAAGGGCTGTCGTCTTCTATTATTACCACCAATTTACTTGAAGCTGAAAAATTCTTATCACAGGCAGGAAGTGATTGCGGAATCGCCAATGTAAATATTGGCACTTCTGGAGCAGAGATTGGAGGGGCATTTGGCGGAGAAAAAGAAACCGGAGGTGGAAGAGAAAGTGGAAGTGATGCCTGGAAAGTTTATATGCGTCGCCAAACAAATACCATAAATTATACAGACAGATTACCATTAGCTCAGGGAATAAAATTTGATTTGTAATTAATTCCCAAAATCTAAATAAAAACTTTTAATTTCAAATATTGCTTTATACTTTCAATACTCAAAAATCAAATAATGATTAAAACTTACACTTTTTTATTGTCGGGGCTGATGATCGGCTCTTCAATATTTGCCCAAACTTCAGAAGGAGTTGAGAAAAAGGCACCCAACAATTGGCATCAATTAGATAAAACTGAAACAGGATACAATGGAATCAGCTTAAATAAAGCTTATGATTTCATCAAATCAAAAAATTTAAAAAGCAAAAAAGTTATCGTCGCAGTCATCGACAGTGGAATAGACACTTTGCATGAAGATTTAAAACCAGTAATGTGGATCAACCCTAAGGAGATTCCTGGAAATGGTAAAGATGATGATAAGAACGGTTTTGTAGATGATGTGCATGGATGGAATTTCATAGGAGGCAAAGATGGACAAAATGTTAAAGAAGACAGTTACGAAGGTGCTAGGGTTTATCACAAATTAAAATTAATCTGGGATGGTAAAGATGTAAACGTGGATTCTCTTTCTGCAGCAGATAAAAAATCTTACAACAATTATCTTAAATCCAAGCAAAAAGTTGTAGGAGAAGTAAACGAGGCCGAAATAGGTTATCTGAAAACTCTTTATCCAAAATTCCTGGCCGGTGATTCTGTATTAAGAAAAGAATTAGGTAAGGAAGAATACAATGGCACCGACCTTCAAAGCAACAACACGATTGATCTCAATGCCAAAATGGCCAAAGGTTTAATTTTAAATATCAGCAAAGCCAACAACAGTTACGAAATTACCAATACACAATTACTGGATGAAATTGGTGGACAGTTACGTAAAGCTGATGCCGCTACAACTGCTCCTAAGGCATATCGAAATGATGTAGTGAAAGATGATGAATCTAATATCAACGACAGGAATTATGGCAATAGTGATATCATGGCTTCTACCCCATTTCATGGCACCCATTGCTCAGGTATCATCGGAGCCGCAAGAAACAATAGTAAAGGTATTGACGGTATTGCAGATAATGTTTCAATAATGATGGTGCGTGCCGTACCTGATGGAGATGAACATGATAAAGACATTGCCAATGCCATACGTTATGCTGTAGACAATGGCGCTAAGATTATCAGTATGAGTTTTGGTAAAGATTTTTCTCCTGAAAAACGCTGGGTAGATGATGCTTTTAAATACGCAGATAAAAAAGGGGTTTTGCTTGTTCATGCAGCGGGTAATGATGCCAAAAATATCGACTCCTCAGATAATTTCCCCAATCCTGTTTTTGAAGATGGCAGCGGAAGGGCTGGAAATGTAATTACAGTTGGCGCAAGTGGAGATGAAAAAAATGGTGGACTTACTGCTTCTTTTAGCAATTATGGAAAAGCGGAAGTTGATGTCTTTGCTCCTGGTGTAAATATTTATTCTACAATACCTGGAGGAAATACTTACGGAAATGCATCTGGAACCAGTATGGCATGCCCGGTGGTTGCAGGAATTTCTGCATTAATTCTTGAGTATTATCCAAAATTGACCGCTAAACAACTGAAGGAAATTATTGAAAAATCAGCTGTAGTTTGTACCGAAATGGTAAATAAACCTGGTGCAGATGCAAAAGTAAATTTAAATGAACTATCCAAAACCGGCGGTTTTGTAAATGCATACGAAGCAATAAAAATGGCTGATGCAATGAATATTGCTGCTAATATTAAAACAGCAAAGCCACCAGTAAAAAGTAAAACTAAAGGCAAATAAATAAACCATTAAAAAATAAAATCAATAAAAAATGCGTCTCAAATTGAGGCGCATTTTTTATTATACCATTCAACCCTGATTTTGAAATTGAAATCTATTTCTAAAGATTTTTCACGCTTATTCTCCAAAAGACTTCAACCAACTTCATTTTTTTATTACTTAATATGACTGGCTTGGATGTTATACCAACTAACTATCCCAATGAAATAAGAAAGAACGATCCAATCGAAATAAAAAACCCAGGTTTAGAACCTGGGCCTTAAGAATTTTTCAATGACTGAGTGTTGTACTTTCGAAGTATCTATCGAATTGAGATGTGATTAATATCCCCAATTATTTTTCATGTTAATTGTCTCTTTTCGCGATGTTTTCCTGCTCTATTAATTTATTCATTGCTTTCACCGATTCATCAATATAAATATCCGTATTTCTGAATTTTATCCATTGTTTGTTTTTTTCAACTTTATCTTCTGCACTATTGATAGAAGCAGTATCAGCATAAAGATTTCTGAATTCAAGCGGCTGTGGCAATTTATTCAAATCGTCTAGTTTTTTAAAAATTGATTTCAGTTGTTTTTGCTCTTCTTTATATTTATTGATATTTAAAGCATAATCTTTATCGTTGTATTTGGAAAGCCATTGCACATTTGTTTTTATACCTCCAAATGTTGCATTTTTAGCTACCTCTTCATTTATATTTAAGGCAACATGGTCCACCTCTGCACCTTTGCTCCATCTTTGATAATCAGCGTAAGGTATTTCATCCCATTTCAATGCGCTGGGATTGTCTTTTTCTCTGAATTTCAAATAATCATATCTGTCTGGAAGAACCACATCAGGAGTTACACCTCTTAACTGGGTAGCTCCACCATTAATTCTATAAAATTTCTGTAGGGTTAATTTAATGGTTCCCAAATCTTCTGTTTTTTTAGATGCGGGTATTGGTAAATCATTATCAGGATTTAATGAAATGTTGCGTTGAACAGTCCCTTTTCCATAAGTTGAACTGGCTCCTATTATCAAGCCTCTTTTGTAATCCTGAATGGCTGCTGCAAATATTTCGGAAGCTGAGGCGCTGGTTCCATCTACCATTACCGCAAGAGGTCCGTCATATTGTAAATTGTCGTCTCTGTCTCGAAGAATGTTTGCTTTTTCATCTCTTCCTTTCACTTGACAAATAGGACCACTATTGATAAACAAACCTGCCATTTGAACTACATCGTATAACGATCCTCCTCCATTTCCCCTTAAATCCAAAATAATCCCATCCACATTTTCTGCTTTTAATTTTTCAACTTCTTTGGCTACATCAACCGAACAACGCGCACCATTAGGTCTTTCGAAATCGGCGTAAAATTCGGGTAGATAGATATAACCAATTTTGTTTACTCCGTTAATAATTGCAGACTTTGCAAAAGTATCTTCTAATTTTATATCATCTCTGATCAGTGCAATTACTTTAATGGTACCATCAGGTCTTTTTACGGTAAGTCTAACTTCAGAGCCTTTATATGCGCCTCTAATAAGTTTAACGGCATCCGTTACAGCATATCCTGTTACATCCACTGGCTCTTTATCTCCTTGGGCAACCTTGATGATTTCGTCATTCTCTTTCAATTCGCCACTTTTCCAGGCGGGGCCTCCGCCTACTAAACTTGAGATTTTTATTTTTCCATCTTCTTCTTTTAACTGGGCCCCGATTCCAAAAAATCTGCCACTCATAGATTCATTAAAAGAACGAAGATCAATAGGTGGAAAATAACTGGTATGAGGATCCATCAACCCTGTTATTGTATTTATGAAAACACTGAAATTATTTTCTTCAGTTTCCCTGTTTTTTTTGGTTGCGAAATACCGATCCATTTGTTTGAGTACCTGCTCTCTGGCTTCTCTTTCGAGAGTTGAATCTGCTTTAATTACAAAATCTTTTTTGGTTTTATTTTTTTCACGTTCATCCTGAAGATCAACATATTTGCCCAACACCGCGTATTTTAGTCTTTTTCTCCAGGCATCAAAACGCTCCGCTTCATTTTTTGGGAAATCCATTTTTTCGGCATCAAGTTGCACTCTTTCTTCAATTGTAAAATCTATTGGCTTTTTTAGAATTTCTTTTGGAATCACTGAAACTTCATTCATTCTTTTTAGATAAACGTCACTAATATCGTAAAACGAAACCAGCGGAGAATCATGAATTTCATCGTCAATTACGTTTTGATATTTTTTAAACCCATCGATGTCTGATTTTAGGAATGTTGTTTTTTCATCGTCTAGGTCTTCGGTGAATTTTTTGAGTACGGCAGCACTGAAAGCATTATCTATTTTTCTGGGACTAAAATGACCTTGCTCGAGCATAATCCCTACATTTTTAAGGATTTTAGTATGTCTCACTTTGGGATCATCATCTCCCTCATTTCTGCCCTGGGATTGATAGGTGAAAAATAAGCCAACAGCGGTGAATGCTATTATAACCGGAATAAATTTCTTACTCATAATAAAAGCTGCAATTTTGTGCATAATGTAAAAATAACGGAAAAATCCACTCTTCCGCAGTATATAAACGAAGGTTTACGAATAATGTTTTGTTAAACAAAAGTTTATGTTATTGAAAATAGGATAATTACACTAAAGATTAAATAAAAAAATCTCCTTAATGAAGGAGATTTTTTGGGTGGATGATGGGGCTCGAACCCACGACCCCCAGAATCACAATCTGGTGCTCTAACCAGCTGAGCTACAACCACCATTTGAATCGGGAAGCAAAAATAATTAAAATCTTGTCGCTTACAAAAGAATATTTCAATTTATGAAATAATAAAATCAGAAATCTACAGAATTAGCTAATGGATTGTCTGAAAAAAAGATTAATTAAAATAGATTATTGAAACATTTTAAGAAATTCCGCCCTTCTTCTACTGGCTACTTCTATTTGTGTGCCGTCTTCCATAGTTACCGTACCTCCACGGCCTTTACTATAACTCTTCATCTTATTTATATTTACCAGATGTGAATTGTGAATCCTAAAGAAAACCCTTTTAGGCAATTGATCTTCGTACTCTTTGATATTTTTTGAAGCTATAATCTTTGAATTGTCACTAGTGAAAATATAGGTGTATGAACCATTAGCCTCGCACCTTACAATGTCCTTAATTTCTATAAACACATATCCTTCAAGCGTAGGAATCGCAATCTTTTGATTAAGGTTATTATGAACTGACTTGACATTTGACATCAAAAGATCTAACTGCTCATTCGCAAGCTTTCCAATGATTTTTTTAATTGCTTTTTTGGATGCAAGTTCAAGCTCATTAGGATCTACGGGTTTTATTAAATAATCCAGCGCATCATATTTTATTGCTTTAAGTGAATACTTTTCATGAGTTGTAATGAAAATAATCTCAAAATCAACTGGCATTAGTTTATCTAATAAATCAAAAGCAGAATTGTTTATTAAAAAAATATCTAACAGAACTAAATCAGGCTTGATATCAATAATTAAATTATAAGCAGCATCAATGTCTCTCGCTTCACCTACCAAATCAAATTGTGGACAATTCTCGAAAAATATTTTTTTTAACTCTTGAATATGCTTCTCGTTGTCTTCTACTATGATTACTTTAAACATTGTAATGGGTTAAACAGAATAATTTTTTCTATTGTTTCGATATTAATTGAAATAATAGTCGAATAAATAAAATTAAAAACGCATGTAAAAAACTAAATTATTTTGAATAATTGACGCCCCAATTAATAAACGTGTAATTAAGTAGCAAGGGCGTGTCGATAATGTAATTTTTAATGCCTAAATCAAGTTATCAAAAATCAAAAATCAACATTAAAATGAAGTATTTATTTAAACAAATTGAGGAAATCAATTTTTCTTCTGGATGCCACCTCGATTTTTGTGCCGTCTTCCAAAATCACAAAACCACCTCTGCCTTTTTCGTATTTAGAAAGCTTATTGATATTTATGATGTGTGAATTATGAACTCTAAAAAATTTATTCTTGGGTAAAATTTCTTCAAACTCTTTTATATTCTTTGAAGACATTATCTTTTTTCTATCTGTTGTAAATATGTTAGAATAAGATCCTCCTGCTTCAATCCTGATAATATTTTCCAAATCAATAAACAATAATCCTTCGATGGTGGGTACTGCAATATTAGGATGGATTAATTTTGAATTATTAATGCCTGAAACTAAAATATTTAAATTTTCTACACTTTTTTTATTTGATATTTTATCAATTGCTTTTTGAGCTAAATCTTGCAACTCTTTAATGTTTACTGGTTTTAATAAATAACCTAAAACATCATAGCTGATTGCTTTAATCGCAAATTTTTCATGAGCAGTAACCATGATTACTTCAAAATTCAGTGGCAATAACCTATCCAATAAACCAAATGAATCCCCTAAAGGCATGACTACATCAAGAAAAACCAAATCAGGCTTTAAATGATTTATTTGATTAAATGCGACAACAACATCTGTTGAATTTCCAATTACTTTAAAATGAGGACAAAATTCATTAATGATTTTTTCGAGGAGTTTTATATTGTTTTTTTCATCATCAACGATATAGCAACTAATCATAAGGATTAAATTTGATTTTCAACATTAATCAAAAACACATTTTACAGTTTAATCAAACCTAAAAAAGTGTAATTAATAAACAACTGTAGCGAAATTGTCTAAGTAATTTTTAAACAAATGACACTACCCTGTTTTCCGGAAAAATAAAAGTCAATTTTTTTGTGTTGAATTTCAAATCGCAGATGAAGATAGTAATTAATATGAATATAACTAAATAAATTATTACTACTCCTAATTATCACATAAAACAGAAAGAACTACTAATGTACCCGAAACTTTATTTTCATTATCAAGTAGATCTTCAATTCTAAAGCCAATTATATTAGGGTTTGATTTATTTAATAATAAAATTCTTTTTTCAATTAAATTAAGCGCTTTAGATTGATGACTTTTAGAAACAAACATTGCCGATTTCTCTCTGCCTATACCATTGTCGGTAACGCTGCAAATCAACATCCCCTCATGAATATTTATTTCAATTCTAATAAATCCCATTCCGCTTTGCTTGTTTAATATTCCATGATTTATTGAGTTTTCAATCAATGGCTGTATCAGCATAGGTGGAACAAACATATTTTCAATACCTACATTTTCACCAACAATTATTTCGAAAACAAACTTATCTTCAAAACGCATTTGTTCTAAATGAAGATAAGATTCCAAAAAAACAATTTCATCCTTAATGGAAATTCGACTTAGAGACAAATGATCCAATGAATGCCTAATAATTGATGAGAATGAAGTAATGAATTTATTCGCGCTTATAATATCTTTTTCTAAAACAAAATATTGAATAGCATTCAAGCAGTTAAAAATAAAATGAGGATTCATTTGCGCTTTCAACGCATCCTGTTCAAGCTTATTTAATTTTTGAGAAATGAATATTTTTTGATTCATTGATTTTTTTTGTTTTGATACAATAAAATAAATCAACAAACCAACAAGAACAACCAGCAATAAAATCATAGAAAAAATAAATCCAACAGTCTGATAATACAATTTATCTACAACAAATGAAATACTTATTGTTTTACTCTTCGCCCCAAATCTATTTACAGCAAAATATTCAAACCGATAGCTCCCATGAGGTAAATACATAAATTCAACTGAGTTTCGATTGGATGTTTTCCAATTAGAGTCCAAACCAACCAACCTATAATAATAATTAATTCCTCCTTCCGATTTGAAAGAAATTGCATTGAATTCAAAACCAATACTCTGTCCTGGCTTCAGTAATAAATTATTTTTTTTATCCTTGATTTCTTCTCCCGAAATTTTTATGTGAGGATCTGTTAGTACACATTGGGAAAAATAATCCAGGTTCTTTACATCTATGATAGAAATGCCTTCATTGGTGGCTGCATAAAGGGTATCCTTATAATAATACACATCATTAATAATATTAGAAACCAATCCCTCAAAATTACTAACCGTTTTTACTACTTTAAAATCGCTGGTCTTAAGGTCTATTTCAGCAAGCCCTTTATTGTTTCCTACCCACAAATAATCATGATTTGCATAAATGCATCGGATTGAATTTTCGGGCAACCCGTCTTTAATAGTAATAATTTTCAACACCTTTTTTCCATCAAAGCAAATCAGTCCTCTATCAGCCGTTCCCACCCAAAGCAATCCGTCATTAAAAAACAAATTACTTACATTGACTTTTAACTCTGGGAACCTTGCTGCTATATCTGTGATTTTGTTATCCCAGTTAAAAAATTTCAATCCGTTCATCGTTCCAAAATAACATCCGGAGTCCACCTTAGCTAATGAAGTTGTTCTTGAATTGTAAAAAAAAATAAACTTCTTTTTTTTATTTACATTATTGAACTCATGATTACTTAAAAAACTAAGACCACTATGAAATGCCAAATAAATATCCTCATTGGGCGTTACTTCAAAATCTTTAATAGAAAAATAATCCGAAGCCGTCATGTCGCTTCTAATAATTTTGTTTTTAAAATCCATTTTAGTAAAACTCATTTTATCAAAAATAAATAGCTTGTTATTTGCTGATTTTATTTTCTGATTCATCCCCTTAATTCCATTAACATTAAATAGATTTCTTATCCCTAATTTTCTTTCATTTCTTACTATAGTGTAAAAATTTCCTGTTGAATTTCCAAATAAAATCATATTGTCAATTCCACCGACTGAGTTAATTTGAAAATTGTTATTGAATTGTCCCTTTTTTGACCAATTAATAATCCCTTTTGAATAAAGCCTGTAAGTTCCATTTAGCTCTGTGGTAAACCATAAATTCCCTTCGTTGTCAATTATACTTGAAGTAACCGATTCACTTTTGAGGAAATCACAAATCCTTTGCCCTGTTTTATAATTAATTTGGGTGGATCCGAAGGTTGAATTGATATTACAAATACTGTCGTTAATGATATAAATCGAATTCAACACTTTTGGAATTTCAACAATCGTTGTATGATTATTTCGAATAAAATTTATTGACTTAGTCAAATGAAGATGCTCATTACGGTTTGGAGTAATTAGCAAATCCTTAGAAATATAAATCTGACTGGGTTTATCCCCAAAGAAATTAAATTGCTTAACTGAAGGGGTTAAGTATATATTTTTTTCATCGAAATTAATTTTGTAAATATTACATCGATCAGCAAATGCTTTCCCAGAATTTCGACCTGCAATTAATTGGAACACATTATCTTTTCCAATTCCAATTTGATAATAATCAAGATGATCGCTAAAATGAAGCAATGTATTGTTTGCCTTTAGTACATATAAATTATTCTTCTGTTCAATAAAATATAAATTATGATCCAAATCTTCATTAATATTATTAATAAAATCAATTATCTCAAATGACTTCAACGTACTGTCATTGTCGCTGTTATAAATTTTACCTTTAAAATAATAACATAATTTATTTGTGAATGGCATCATCCAAAGCCTTCCTTTGCTATCCAAAAAAAGATTTATTATATCATTACTAGGCAATCCATCCGCTACCGTAAAATTCACAAAATCTTTTCCATCAAATCTGCTCACCCCTGTTTCTGTGGCAAACCAAATATATCCTTCATGATCTTGCACAGATTGATACACATGATTACCTACCAACCCATCATTAATAGTATAATGCTTATACACTAAGTCCTGAGCAATTGATGTATCGCAGCGAAAGAATAATAATCCAATAAAGAAGAGACCGGCAACTATTTTCAAAAGCAAATAAATTAATCTTGGGGCCACTAATATCGGCAATTTAAAATAATTAGCTTTATTTTGCCATTGTAATATCAACTATATGAAATCATTCCAATTTAAAAAATTAATACCGCATATCATTGCGGTCCTTATTTTTCTTTTTGTAACTATTATTTTTTGTAAACCCGTTCTTGAGTCTGGTGTTGTACTTAAACAAGGTGATGTGGCAGGATGGCAGGGAATGAGTCATCAGTCTTTCGAATATAAAGATCAACATGGCCATTTCCCTTTATGGGTTACCAATATGTTTGGAGGCATGCCTGGTTATCAGATTGCAATGGAGGGAAACTGGTCGCCGCTTTCAATAATAGACAAAGTCATTCAATTGGGTTTACCTCAGCCTATGAACTTCTTTTTCCTTGCCTGTATTTGTTTTTATTTTCTATGCATTTGTCTTGGCATCAGAACGTACGCTGCTATAATAGGCGCTTTAGGATTTGCTTACTGTAGTTTCTCTCCTATCATTGTAACAGCTGGTCATAACACCCAAATGCTGGCGCTTGCTTACGCCCCTGCCGTTATAGGAGCCATTGTGCTGATCTTTGATAAAAAATACTGGATCGGCTTTGCCTTAACTGCATTACTTACTGCGTTACAAATTGGACAAGGACACCAACAAATCAGTTATTACCTGTTTTTAGTGCTGGGATTCATGACCGTTTCTTATTTAATTTATTTCATTAAAACAAATCAGGCGGCTCATTTTATCAAAAGCATTGGCCTTATCATTATAGCCGGCATTATTGGTGTTGCAGCCAATGCGTTAGTACTAATGACTACTTATGATTACTCAAAAGACTCAAAAAGAGGTGGACAATTAGTAATGGATGAAAAGTCGTTTTCAAAAGATAATGTGAAAGATGGTAAAACAACCGGACTTACAAAAGACTATGCTTTCATGTGGAGTTATGGCAAAACAGAAACTTGGAGTTTACTGTTTCCGGGCGTAATGGGCTATGGTTCTCATCAGGCAGAGCGAGACGGAGATGTTTACATTTTTCCTCAAATTAAAGACGATGGACATCTGGCAAAATTTCTAAGTAATGAACTTCCACAGTTTCCAGCGGAGCAAGTGCTGGGTCAGATGAACGGAGCTTTGTATTGGGGAGATCAGCCATTTACTAACGGCCCTGTATATCTTGGTGCCATTATTTGTTTCTTATTTCTTTTCGGTATGTTTTACCTCGATGGAAAACATAAGTGGTGGATACTTACAGCCAGCGTTTTCGCTATCCTGTTATCATGGGGCGAGCACCTGCCGGGCTTGAATTATTTTATGTTCGACCACTTCCCTCTTTATAATAAATTTAGAGTACCAACCATGACGCTAGTGATTCCACAATTATTATTCCCTATCATTGCGGCACTCACTTTAAATAAATTAATTAGCAATGATGATGAAGAAGGCTGGAAAAAATTCAGTTGGGCAGGAATGACCACCATCGCCATTTTTGCATTGGCTTTCTTTATCTATATCAGTAGCGATTACAGCAAAGAAAACAAAGAAAGAACAGCTGCTTTTAATGCTATTTATTCCGCAAAAGGACCGGATATGAACCAAAAGCTGAATCAGCTTAATGAAAAATATAAACCTCAAATCGACAATCAGATTCTGGAGGGCATGACATCCAATATGAGCCAGGATCCCAATATTGATGCGTCTAAAAAAGCAAGATCATTTGTTACGGCACTTCGTGAAGACAGAGCTGCATTTTTCCTGTCTGACATTATTCGTTCTTTGATATTTGTTTTGATAGCGGCTTTATTCATTGCCCTATTTCTTAAAAAGAAAATTAATGCCATTATTATGATTGCTGGTGTTACTCTTTTCTCAGCAATCGACTTAATTCAATTTGGCCTGCATTATCTAAACGATAAAAGTTTCGACAACAAAGATGCTTATGAATCCTCCGAATTTCCTAAAAGCAATGCAGATCTCACCATTGAAAATGATAAAGACCCCAACTTCAGAGTAATGAATACTTCAAGTTTGGAAGAATCCAAAACTTCTTATTATCATAAATCTATCGGCGGATATCATCCTGCAAAAATTGGCATTTATGATGATTTGATGGCGTATCAATTAAGCGGCACTCCAAACATGAATGTAATCAACATGCTGAATACCAAATATTTTATTCAGCAGCAAGGAGATAACAAAGTGGCATCATTAAACCCATCGGCTTTGGGAAATTGCTGGTTTGTAAATGGCGTAAAGTTTGCAAAAGGCCCTGTTCAGGAAATGAAAGCCTTGAGTGCATTAAATCCTTCCGACAGCGCAGTAGTTGATGAAAGCTTTAAGGCTAAAATAAACACCTTCTCTCCAAAAGACAGTGCTGCTTCTATAAAAATGACCACATTTGATAATGATGCAATCACTTATGAAAGCAATAGTACAGCTGCCCATTTAGCGGTGTTCAGTGAAATTTATTATAAAGACTGGAAAGCCTATATCGACAGTAAACCTGCTGATTATGTGAAAGCGAATTATGTGTTAAGGGCAATGGTGATACCCGCCGGAAAACATAAAATTGATTTCAAATTCGAACCTGCAGTTTTTTATACCGGTAGAAATATCAGCAATATTGCTACATGGCTGATGATGTTAATATTACTGGGAGCGATCTTCATGGAAATTAAAAAGAAAAAAGAACTGGAGTAATCTAAATTCATTCTGATTATAAAATCGGTTGTCATCGAAAGCAAGAATATTCATATTACAGCCATAGCCTCCTACGCTATCTTTCCTGCAAAGATGGGTGGCCAGAAAGGTATTGCTTCGTTTTATAAATCATTTTCGAAACAATTACCCACTACACTGATTTCAGTAAAGAAAAATGATGTGCCTTCCGATTTCACAGCCGAAGTATTGCCCATATTAAGCAACTCGAAAAGCAGATATGTAAATCCCTTTTTATTTTTCACCCTACGTAACATTTTAAAAGAAAGGGAATCCACCCATCTTATTATAGAGCATCCTTATTATGGCTGGCTGGGTATGCTGGCAAAATGGTTTTTACGGGTAAAACTTGTTATCCATTCTCACAACATCGAATCACTGCGGTTTAAATCTACAGGCAAATGGTGGTGGGGCATATTGTGGCACTATGAAAGATTTACACATCGCAGAGCGGATATTAATTTTTTTATTTCTGACGAGGATAGAATTTTTGCAATCGATAAGTTTAAATTAAAGACAGAAAAATGTTTTACTATTACTTATGGTTTTGATTTTAGTAACGCTCCATCAGCAGAAGAAAAATCATCAGCAAAAAAAATATTACAGATCACACATCAGATCCCATCCGAAAATAAAATTTTATTATTTAATGGAACACTGGATTACGCGCCTAACCTGGATGCATTGAAAATAATTATCAGTAAAATAAATCCTGTTTTAAAATCAAATAATCATTTCCATTACACCATTATCATTTGCGGGAAAAACATCCCCACATCATTTAATGAATTAAAAGATGAACAAAAAAACAACATTGTTTACGCAGGATTTGTAGATGACATCACCCTTTATTTTAAAGGAGCCGATATTTTCATCAACCCTGTAATTGAAGGTGGCGGAATAAAAACAAAACTGGTAGAAGCCCTTGGATACAACCTAGCCTGTATCAGTACCACCGAAGGCGCAATTGGAGTACCCATAGGCATTACAGGAAATAAACTAAAAGTTGTTATTGAAAAAAATTGGAAATTATTTGCGCAACAGATCATTACGCTCGATGCTAAAACAGGACAGATTGGATCCGATTTTTTTAACCATTTTTACTGGGAGCAGATTGCGAAAAAAGCAGCGAATGCCATTTTAAATAATAAAATTAAATGAAATTATTAATAACCGGAATCAATGGATTTGTAGCAAGACACTTTCTTGATTTTGTTTCAAAACAAAATCAAGAATTTGAAATATTAGGCATTGGAAGATCTATAAATTCTTTCAATAATAACCATTTTCAAAATTTAAATATTAACTATAAATCAATCGACCTTTTAAATAAAGATGATGTATCTGAAATGATTTCAAAATTCAGACCAGATTTCCTTTTACATTTAGCATCTGTTAGCAGTGTTGGATATAGCTGGAAACACCCTCAAGAAAGTTTTGTAAATAACACCAATATCTTTCTGAACCTAATAGACAGAATTCGAATTGAGAATATAAAATGCAGAATTCTTTCAATTGGCTCAAGTGAAGAATATGGGATAGTTCACAAAAATGACCTTCCAATAATAGAAGAATGTAAATTAAATCCTGTTAGTCCCTACGCAGTAGCCAGAGTCTCACAAGAAATGATTTCTCAAATCTATACCAAAGGATATAATATGGATATTGTTATGACTCGCTCATTCAACCATTTTGGACCAGGCCAAAATGAAGTTTTTGTAATTTCATCTTTTGCAAAGCAACTAGTTGAAATTTCTTTAAAGAAAAAACAAAATAGAAAAGTAATAGTAGGCGACATTGATATTATACGTGACTTTGTAGATGTTAGAGATGTTGTAAAAGCCTATTACACTTTACTTACAAAAGGCAGGAAAGGAGAAATTTATAATATCTCTAGTGGTATTGGTATTTCTCTTTCTGAAATCCTATATAAAATGTGTGAAATATTACAAATAGAAATCAATATTGACATAAATAAAGAACTGATAAGACCGAGTGATAATCCAGTGATTATTGGCAATTCTGACAAAATGAAAAATGAACTAAACTGGATTCCGGAAATATCAATTGAAAAAAGTCTTACCGATATGCTGGAATGGTGGAAGACTAATTTATAATTATTTCAAAGCCCGTAAAACGCAATCCCAAAATAGTGCTGAAGTTTTGTCCCAGGAAAATTTATTTTTTCTTTTAACACCTTCTGATATCAAAAACTGACAAAGTTCATTTTTATTATTATATAGTTCCTCAAGGCCGTTTGATATATCATTTATATTAAATGGATCTACGTAAATTGCGGCATTACCTGCTACTTCTGGCAAAGAAGTTACGTTTGAAGTCAAAACTGGCACCTGAGCTTCAAATGCTTCTACAATTGGCAAACCAAATCCTTCAAAAACGGGAACGAATGTAAGTGCGTAAGCAGCGCCCAAGACCTCCTTCAAATCTTCGTCAGAAAGCCTGCCAATAAATTTTATTTCATCTTTAAAGGGACTTTTTTCATACGTATCAATAATTTCGGAATTATTCCAAAGCATTGCTCCTCCAATAACTAATTTGATCTCACTTCTATTTCTACTTTTGAATTGATTAAATGCTAAAATTAATCGATTTACATTTTTCCTTGGGTGTACAGAACCAATAAAGAAAAAAAAAGGCTTCCCATCACTAAATCTATTTCTTGAATTTTGCTTTTCTGTTTCATCTAGTACATTAAAATTGCTATTAATTCCACAAGAAACATTATCAATTTTTTCCGGCAATATTTTATACATATTAACAATGTCATTTTTGCTGTATTCTGAAATCGTAGCTATTCTTGAGGCTTTCCTGGCAAATTTTTTAAAGAAAAATCTATAATAAACTCTGTTCTTAAGCGCTAGATTTTCAGGAAAATGCTCAAAGTTTAAATCATAAATAATTGAAAGCTGTTTACAACTACTATTTAATGAAAGAAACCCATCAGCAGAAACCAATAAATCTGGTTTTAGTTTTTTAAGAAAAAGAGGCATTATGAATTCAAAATAAAAGAAGTACAGTATTGGATGGCGGTATGGCGGAAATATTTTTTTATATTCTACATTTGGAAATTCAAAATAAGATTCCGAGTAATTTTTATCGCATAAAATGACGAATTTAACTTCCGGGTGATTTTTGATAACTCTACTTATTGTATTTACCGTAAAATAACCAATTCCATCTAATTGCTTTTTTCTCAATGCCCAACAATTTATTGCTATTACCATATTAATAGTTTAAAGTCCTGAAATTAACTCTAATTTAAATCAAATGATATTTTTATAAAGACTTAATAATTCAGACAATTTGATATATTTTTGCGAACTTATTGGTTATTCACTAATAATTGTAATAGAAAATCAAATTAATTAATGAAGACAGCATTAATAACCGGAATTACCGGACAAGACGGCGCTTACTTAGCGGAGTTCCTTTTAAAAAAAGGATACAATGTGCATGGCATCAAAAGAAGAAGTTCTCTGATGAATACAGATCGTATAGATCATTTATTTTTCGACAAATCTATTGCCGAAAGATTTCATCTTCATTACGGTGATCTGACAGACTCCAGCAACTTGATTAGAATTGTACAACAAACCCAGCCCGACGAAATATATAATTTGGCTGCGCAAAGTCATGTTCAGGTAAGTTTCGAAACCCCTGAATATACTGCCAATTCAGATGCAATGGGCGTTTTGAGAATACTGGAAGCCATCAGAATTCTTGGACTTGAAAAGAAAACCAAATTCTATCAGGCCTCTACTTCTGAGTTGTATGGTAAAGTTCAAGAGATCCCTCAAAAAGAAACGACTCCTTTTTATCCTCGCTCTCCTTATGGTGTTGCTAAATTATATGGATACTGGATTACCGTCAATTACAGAGAGGCGTACAATCTGTTTGCGGTAAATGGTATTTTATTTAACCATGAAAGTCCTTTGCGTGGCGAAAGTTTCGTAACCCGGAAAATCACCATCGGCGTGTCCCGAATTGCATTGGGACTGGATGAGATGTTATTGCTGGGAAACCTTGACGCTAAAAGAGACTGGGGTCATGCAAAAGATTATGTAGAAGGCATGTGGCTTATGCTGCAACAAGATACACCTGACGACTTTGTATTAGCGACTAATGTAACTACTTCTGTACGCGATTTTATCATCATGGCATTTGACCATGTAGGCATTAAGCTTTCATTCCAAGGCGAAGGCATTGAAGAAAAAGCTTTTGTGGAATCCTGCAGCAATGAAGCATTTCAATTACCGATTGGCAAGCAGGTGGTGGGTATTCATCCCCGCTATTTCCGCCCTGCCGAAGTAGAATTACTTATCGGTGATGCTACAAAAGCAAATACCATTTTAGGCTGGAAACCAAAATACGATCTGCAAATGATGGTTACTGAGATGATGGAAGAAGAACTGAAGTTTCAGTCGAAAAAGAATTAATTTCTTTTCTCTAAAAAAAGAAAACCGCGAACTTTAAATAGTCGCGGTTTTCTTTTAAATTTATTTCCTTAATATTTTACAACTTTTATTGATTGTTTTAAATTTCCTTTACTCACTTCAACAATATATACACCTGCTTTCAAATTCTTACCGAAATATTTAGCATCATTATTATTTAAAATAGCTTTTTCAATAATTCTACCTTGTAAATCCAAGACTTTTATTTCAATTTTATCGCTACTACTTTTGCCAAATTCTAAAATATTAAAAGATGAAGCACTTGGATTAGGATAAATTTGAAATGCTGCAACATTGTTACTTAATGTCGTATTTAGTACATAAGGATTTGCTTTGGTACCTGTTGGACAGGAAGTATGAGTCAATGCCTGTGATTTAGCGGTTCCTTGAACACCACACAGCGTTTGACCTTTTACCGTTATGTTTCCACCAATAAATCCGACATTGAATTGCAAAACTATACTTGAACTATCTGTAACAGCGCTTATTATTGACGTATTATTAGGCTTTGTCCATCTGTAAACAGAAGCCACTCTTTGAGAAGTAGTTGGTGCTGGCACATATGCAGTATACGTAATTTGGGCTCCAATACAAGCATTATAAGTTCCTGTTGAAGAAGTAATACTTGTTGGAGTTGGTGGCAAATATTGTAATGTAGCAGATTTAGCACTACCGGCAATTCCACATGAACTTTGTCCTTTAACACTGATACTTCCTCCAACAAAACCTGTGTTATATTTTAAAGAAATTGTTGCACTATCTGCTGTTGCGGAAATGATTGATGTAAATGAAGGTCGTGTCCATCTAAAAACTGTGATATTAGATTGTGAAGTTGTTGGAGCTGAAGCAGAAGCTGTATAAGAAACAATATCTCCGATACAAGGAGAAAAATTATTACCACTTGCAGTTAATGTTGATATTGCAGGGGGTGCTAAAACAGAACTTAAACTACATGTTTTAGGAACACTTAGTGAACAAGGAGTGACAGCTGATACTGACAAAGTATCTTTAGTAAATCCAGAAAGGAATGTAACTAAAACAGATGTATCATTAATCCCAGCTACATTTAAATGAGTTATTGAAGCATTTGTTCCCAATTTTAAAGACCAATTGTAAGAAGTTGCATAAGTTACTTTTTTAATTCTATAAATTTCTGATGACAATCCACAAACATTTGTTACCGCAGAAATTGAGGAAGGCGTAAATTCTTTTTGGATTGCGGCTGGAGTGGATGCGGTTCTTTTATAAACAGCTAGTGCTCTAGCAGACGAAGATGTTCCACAAGCATTCAATGCGGTAACACTTATACTTCCTGAAACAAAAGAACTATTGAATGTGATTTTAACGGAAGTATCACCTTGACCTGAAATAATCGTTGCACCAGCAGGTACAGTCCAATTATAAGAATATGCATTCGTGACTTTTCTTACATAATAAGTAACAGCAGGACTTGTTGTATTATTGCCAATAGTTGAGCAAATATCTGTTATCCCGTAAATTGCTAAAGGAGCTGTGGGCACAAGTGAACTGTAAACAGTGACAACTGCTGGTGTCCTCAGACTTGACACACAACCTGTAATTGTATCTCTTGATTGTGCATAAAAGGTTGTGGTAGTTGCTAATATTGGAGTAGTATAAGTCAAAACACCAACACCACCACTTAAAGTTGTACCTCCGGTTTGAGTTGAATACCAATCAATTGTTTGATTAATACCTTGAGCACTTGCAGACAATTGAACAGCTGCTGATCCACAAGTCACTCTGTTTGTTGTACTAGGTGCAGATATAGAACAATTACCTGTATATAGATTATTTATTTCTTGTTGTGATAAATCTCTGTTATATAAAGCAATTTCGTCAATATCACCATTAAACCAATATGGATAAGAAGAAGAGTTCAGTCTTCCAATAAACAAATCGTAAGCGTTTGTAAATGTCGTTATAGTTTGTGCGGATGATGAAACTAATTGAGAGTTAATGTAAATTTTCACCAAAGAGCCATCATAAGTTAGAACAACATTTGTCCATTTTCCTATTGAAACATAAGGACTGTATCCTGAAGGTGATTGAACCAATCCCGGACCATAATAATTTTGTTGAGTTGTATTTACCGTTCCGCTACAATTAGTCCCTAGATGAGATTCATCAAATCTTAAAAAATAGGTACCGGTTAAATAATCTTGATCACCCTTCATCAAAACTGAATTTCCATGACATGTTCCAGCATAAAAGCCACCTGGTTTTAACCAAGTATGTATTGTCAATTTATTAGTTGTGTTTAATGTATTACTATTTCCAATTCTCATATAACTGCTTGATCCATCAAAATGATATGCAGCATTTGCTACACCAAACCTATTAGAAGTAAGACTAGCCGTATTCACTGTAGGATTATTATTATTACCACTATAATCATTTGGGTTTCCATTAAAAGGATAATATGCCATTAAACCATTTGAAGGCAAGTAAGTAGGAATAGGACCATTATAATAGTTAGTAATTTCTTGCTGGCTTAATGCTCTATTGTAAATCATTAAATCATCAATATCCCCATTGTACCAATATGGATAGGTTAAATCATCAAGTTTGCCTAAAAAAAGGTCGTATAAATTAGAAAACAGAGTTGTTGTTTGAGGTGATGATATAATAAGCTGAGAGTTAACGTATAATTTAGCTAATGATCCATCATAAGTTATCGCAACATTATACCAAGTATTTTTTTGAACAAATGGAGAATATCCATTTGATGTTTGTAGAACATTTGTTCCATAAAAATTTTGATGTATTGTATCTAATACTCCACCGCAATTTGTCCCTAAATGCGATTCATCAAAATTCACAAAATAGCTACCGGGTCCATAATTGGCGAATCCTTTTTGAAGAACAGTATTTCCATGGCAAGACCCTGAATAAAATCCTGTTGGCCTCACCCATAAATTCAAAGTAAGTTGACTTCCTGTATTAAGAGATGAGCTTGAAGGTATTCTCATGTAGCTATTTATACCATTGAAATGGTATGCACTATTTAAATTCCCTTGTCTGTCAGACGTTAAACTCGCATTATTATATATCGGATTATTGTTATTCCCACTCAAATCATTGGCATTCCCATTAAAAGGATAAAAAGCTACAAGACCGTTGGTTGTAATATAATTTGGAATTTGTGAGAATGAAAAAAATCCA
>CANFGZ010000015.1 GCA_947446585.1 Chitinophagaceae bacterium
CATTGCCAATCATCAAACCAAAACTTTCTTCCCCGCCGACGATATAATTTTCGTTGCCTTCTTTTTCTTTAATCAATGAAGCGATCCATTTAAAACCGGTAAGAACATTGTAGCAATTTACACCATTGGCTTTGGCAATCACATCTATCATGTCAGTGGTTACGATAGTTTTAATCACCATGTCATTGGGCTGGGAAATACCTTTGGCTTTACGGGCTTCAATCATGTAGTTGAATGCCAATAAAGCTGTTTGGTTGCCGTTCATCAAAATCCATTCACCTTTGTTATTTTTTACACCGATTCCCACTCTATCTGCATCAGGATCTGTTCCCAATAAAATATCCGCATCTAAAGATTTGGCTTGTTGCAAACCAATGCTCATGGTTTCAGTTTCTTCTGGATTGGGATAAATCACTGTCGGGAAATTTCCATCGGGTACTGATTGTTCTTTTACAATATGCACATTAGTAAAACCGTATGCTTTGAGTGCATCAGGTACAAGCATGATACCCGAGCCATGTATAGGTGTGTACACTATTTTCAAATCGTGCTGAGCCTGACAAACCTCAGGATATACGCTCAATCCTTTAACCATATTCAAATAAGCGGCATCAATTTCTTTTCCGATGATAGTAATATTATCTTCACCTCCACTCCATTTTACCTCATCGACAGATGATATTTTTTCTACTTCGATGATTACATTTTTATCATGGGGAGGAACCATTTGTGCACCATCATCCCAATATGCTTTATATCCATTGTATTCTTTGGGATTGTGACTTGCCGTACAAACCACGCCACCTTTGCATTGTAGATGACGAATGGTAAAACTCAGTTCGGGCGTAGGCCGCAGGCTTTCAAAAAGAAAAACTTTAATGCCATTTGCCGCAAATACATTGGCAGTAATTTCAGCAAACTCGCGGCTGTTGTTTCTGCAATCATGTGCAATGGCCACACGAATTTCATCAGTGAAACATTTTTTCAAATAATTGGCATAACCTTGAGTGGCCATACCCACTGTGTATTTATTCATTCTGTTGGTTCCGATGCCCATGATGCCACGAAGGCCTCCGGTTCCAAATTCGAGATTTCTATAAAACGCATCGGCTAATTCATCAGCATTTTCTGATTGCATTTTGATAATGGCCGCTTTGGTAGCTTCATCATAATTTCCTTCCAACCATTTATTTACTTTTTCCTGAATTGCAGTATCCATATTTGATATTATTTGTAGTTTCCAAAAATAAATTATTCGGAACGTATAAACTAAGTTTAATCCTACTTTTGTTAAAATAAGTTGGAAATAAATATTGAATATGTTTTGTAAGTAAAAATGAAAAAAAAATTCACCAATATCAAAGCCAATTTGTTTTGCTCAGCAATGTCTCCTTTAAGGGACGTTGTGTTGGTCATTTTCCTGCTTTGCTATTCTACTTTTTTTCCTGCTTATTCTCAGACTCAGCAAACCACTTTAAGTGATAGCAGTTTAAACAATCCCAACAACTATTTTGGAGGATATATCTGGGAATTACCCAAACCAAAATTGTCTGTCACAAACGCAGCTCTCATCAACGCCGGTATTTACGGTGGCAGCATGATTGGTCTTTATGCTGCTTGGTATCAAAAATATCCACAAAGCCAATTTCACACTTTCAATGATTGGGAAGAATGGCGTCAAATGGACAAAATTGGCCATGCTTACAGCGCTTATACTATGAGCCGATATAGTCTAGAATTATGGAAACAAACTGACTTATCTAGAAACAAAAAAATATGGATTGGGGGCCTAAGCGGTGCTGTTTTTCAAACAGTAATTGAAACTTTGGATGGCTTCAGTTCCCAATGGGGCTGGAGCTGGGGAGATATCGGTGCCAACATCATCGGTAGTGGAAGTTTGATTGCGCAAGAACTCGCATGGGATGAACAAAGAATCCAAATCAAAACTTCGTTTCATAAAATGAATTATGATGATGCTGTTTTGAATGAAAGAAGTAATTCGGTTTTTGGAAAAACATTAGCCGAACGTTCATTGAAAGATTATAACGGTCAAACTTACTGGATTAGTGGGACGTTAAAATCATTTTTCCCTGAGTCAAAAATTCCTGATTGGTTACAAGTTTCCATTGGAACAGGCGTTGATGGATTATTTGGTGCCAGAGAGAATTTGGCTAGAAACGCAAACGGCTATATCACATTCGACAGAAGCAGTATCCCTAGAATCCGGCAATGGTATCTAGCTCCCGACATCGATCTTACCAAAATAAAAACAAATAGAAAAGGAATTAAAACCGCTTTGTTTATCCTCAATGCATTGAAATTCCCTGCACCAACATTGGAACTTTCGAATTCAAAGTTGAAAATGCACTGGCTGTATTTTTAATGAGATGAGTTAACGATATATGCTTTTGTAACTTCCCCAGACTCCACTTCCACGATGATATTTTCTTGTTGAGTAGTGGCTACAGAAAGTCCAACATAATTTACCGCTACCGGAAATTTCTTATGTGTTCTTTCCACCAAAATTACCGTTTCAATTTGAGCGGGATGAAATTCTAATAACGGTTTCATGGCATATAGCATGGTATTGCCGCTATTGGCAACGTCATCAATTAATAAAACAGACTTATCATTGAAATCTACAGATTTACTTAATGAAATTTCGCCCGGATTTCTTTTATCCATCGACAACTCAATAATATCAATGGTTCCTGTAAAATTCGGCTTCAGAAATTCAGCAATTTTTTCAGCGATAAAAATGCCATTTTCTTTTATACCAATTAATATCAAAGAAGATTTATTATGGTTGCGTTCGGCGATTTCCATAGCCATACGACGCATTTTCTTTTCGGCAGTACTTTTATCGAGTATCATAATTACTAATTTTTCAGCAACGAAATTCCGAAAATATTTCATAGTAAACACAAATACTTTACCTTAGCCGATAATAAAATTTGTGACATGGCATATATACAACAGATTGAATTTCTAGTGCTGTTAGTAATAGCGATTACGCTTTTTTCGAAAAACATAGGGCAAATCAAAAAAAACATTTTTCTGGGTAAGGATGAAGATCTTTCAGACAATCCATCGGCTAGATGGAAGAATGTGGTGTTGTTGGCATTAGGTCAGAAGAAAATGTTTCGCAATCCTTTTGTGGCGGTCATGCACCTCATCATTTATGCAGGATTCATCATCATTAATATTGAAGTTTTAGAAATTGTTCTTGATGGATTGTTAGGTACACATCGCCTATTTGAAAAACCATTGGGCTCGTTTTATACATTTCTCATCAATTCATTTGAAATACTAGCTTTTCTTGTAATTGTCGTTTGTGTGATTTTTTTAATGAGAAGAAATGTAATCAAACTGAAAAGATTCATCAGCAAAGATTTGAATGGATGGCCAAGATCAGATGCGAATTTGATTTTGATAACTGAAATTATTTTGATGAGTTTGTTTATCAAAATGAATGCTGCGGATACTGCAATGGGCAACTCTAATGAAACATTTGTCATTTCAGGATGGTTGGTTCCGATGTATAAAAACATGTTCAACCATCATCAACTTGAATTGATAGAAAGAACTTGTTGGTGGATTCATATTTTCGGCATTTTCGCTTTCTTAAATTACCTACCTTATAGTAAGCATTTGCATATTTTACTCGCTTTCCCTAACGCATACTATGCACGTTTAAAACCTATGGGAGAAATGCACAACATGGAAAATGTACAGAATGAAGTGAAGTACATGATGCAACCAGAACTCGCTCCTACCGGCGATGCACAACCGATGAAATTTGGCGCTAAGGATGTGATGGATTTGAGCTGGAAGAATTTGCTGGATGCTTATAGCTGTACAGAATGCGGAAGATGTTCAACTGCTTGTCCGGCAAACCAAACCGGAAAAGCATTGAGTCCAAGAAAAATCATGATGGACACCAGAGATCGTTTGGAAGAAGTAGGCATGAACATCAAAAAGAATGGTTCATTTGTAGACGACGGCAAACAATTACTTAATGATTATATAACTGTTGAAGAACTTCGCGCTTGTACTACTTGTAACGCTTGTGTACAGGAATGTCCAGTTAGTATCAGTCCGCTAGATATAATCATGGAACTCCGTCGTAGCCTAATTATGGAAGACAGCAACGCTCCTCAGGAATGGAACGGCATGTTCAGTAATATTGAAAATAACTTTGCGCCTTGGAAGTTGAGTCCGGATGATAGGGATGCGTGGACGGCTTAAAAAAGTTTCAAAGGTTCAAAAGGTTTAATGAGTTCAAAAGGTTTAATTCGCAATACTGGTTTAAAGGTTTAAAGGTTTAATGGTTTAAGGTTTTTACTAATTGAGAAAATCGAACAACAATCAAATTAATCCTCTGAAGATTGAATTAAAAAACTTAGTGAACCTTTGTGCCTTCGTGCCTTTGTGGCAGAAAACAAACAACGCCAAACAAGCGCAGCGACCAAACGCCAAATCACAAACCGGCTTCCTTCTTCTTCCTCATCATCTTCCAAAACTGTATCACCGCTGTTATGGCAAAAATAGATCCTATTATCCAATTGAAATAATGTTCGCTATTGGCGATTTTGTTAACCATCCATTTACCTCCGAAGATAAAAACGGCATTACCCATTAAGGTTCCGGTGCCAATGCCAATGATATAAAAATTATATTGGGCATTTACTGGTTCGAGGATTTTCTTTGTAAATAAAACGGTGCTCCATCCAAACCAAAAAGGAATTTGAACAGGGTTTATCGCGCTCATAAAAACACCCAATAAAAAACGATTCATTTTGTTATTTAAAAAAACATTCTTGGCTTCTCCTCCTGCTTTATTAGCCGCAATAAAACTTCCAATAGCTAAGGCCAGAATGATTGAAAGCGTCACCCATTCCATAATCCTCATCATTACTGCTTGTTTTCTAAACCAGTCTATTCCTACCAAAGAAATCCTCACATAAATCATCTCCACCAGTAATGAGCCAAATGCAAAGTACATTGCATGTGCCACACTTTCCTGAATACCGATTTGCATGGCAGCCACATTCAACGTCCCGAGTGGTAAAGAACCCAGAAAGCTGATGAGCAAACCCCAGGAAAATATTTTGATGAATTTGGGCATGAAGATGTTTGGTGTTTGGTGTTTAATGTTTGGTGTTTGGTGTTAATTGAACATTTTGAACTCATTGAGCCTTTTTAACAGAAGCTATCTGCAACGCAACGTCCCTTTCAGGAGACATTGCTGAGAAGATAATGACGAGGTCAAAAGTCCTTCGTTAGCATCTCTGATAATGACGAGGTCATAAGACCTTCGTCAGCATATCCAGCCTATCTAGCTTTATCCAGCTTATCCAGCTTTTCCAGCTTATCCAGCTTACCCCATCCTCCCATCCACTTCCCTCATCACTTTATACAACTCTTTTGTTTTTTTCAAAAATCTGTACCCTTGCATAAATGACCAAGGAGCGATTCCTTGCTTTCGATTGTAACGGCTTATTTGGTATAAATCTTTCCAATGCGCCAGTATTTCTGCATATGCACCCAACAGCGTATAGCCGGTATCGTAAAAATGGTTGGGTTCGGCACCGCAGCCGTTGTATTCAAGAATTGAAAAATTAATGCCATTTTTTAAATCTTCTATACTGGAACACATGATATCATATCTGCCATAAAAGAAATCATTGACATGATGACTGAGTTTGTCAAACTGCAATATAAGTTGATCATCTATATGATTTTTCAAATCGATAAAATGCGCGCCCCTATTATGATTGGCGGCATAACTTAAAATGTATTTTTCATCTGCAGGAATAATATTATCCATTGAATCTTTATGTTTTACCAGATGATCTTTCCTTCTTTTTGCTGCTTTGGGATGGGCATAAATTAATTCTTTTAAAGTTGATTTTCCATTACCAACAATGTGTAAAGGAATCTTATGTAAAAATCCAGTTATTTTTCCTTTTTTTGATTTTGGATGTCTGATGTAGAAGACACTTACTTCCATTTTAAAGGTTACCATTTCCTGAACAATATATTCAACAGGTACTTTTTCATGATAAGCCATTAGCTGATGTAGGTTATCAATTTTTCGGAACAAAATTCCCTGTCCCCCAATTTCAGGTTTTACCACTAATGGATAAGAGATATTTTTCTTTTTTATTTCCTGAATTATATCTTCAAAATGAAATTCAGGCAAAATATTTATAGTCGTTGGATATAAATGAGGGGGCAACAGGTCATACATTTCTTTTTTAGGTTCACCCTCCATGCCGCCAAAAGTAAGTTTTGGATTACTTGGAGTAAAGAACCAAACCGAGCCTGAACGCAGCATATAATAAAGCCACATTGGCACTATTGGTGCATAAAGCAACTTAAATGGCCATGTTTCCCAATGGGTAATTTTCTTAACGATCCTTCTCAAATCTTCCTTTATTTTTTAAATTAAATGCAATAGTACAAACATCAATCAACAAAACTCATTTACTTTGTTGTAATAAATTTACGATTATGCATGTACCAACCATAGCTGAGTTTATGGCTAAAGGCGAAAACCCTGAAGTTTTGTTCTGGGTAGGCTGTGCCGGAAGCTTTGATCAAAGAGCGCAAAAGATTACAAAAGCTTTTATATCTATATTGGAAAAAGTAGGTATAAAATATGCCATTTTAGGAAAAGAAGAAATGTGCACCGGAGATCCTGCAAGAAGGGCCGGCAATGAATTTATGTTTCAAATGATGGCGTATCAGAACATTCAGATTTTGAATGGCTATAACATAAAAAAAATCGTAACGGCTTGCCCTCATTGTTTTAATGTATTCAAAAATGAATATCCTGTTTTAGGTGGCAATTATGAAGTGATTCATCATGCTTCTTTCATTCAACAATTGATTAACGAAGGCAAGATTGTTATGAATGAAAATGGCAGTTTTAAAGGCAAAAAAATCACTTACCACGACAGCTGCTATTTAGGTCGTGCCAATAATATTTACGAAGCCCCAAGAAAAGTGCTAGAAGCGATGGATGTGGCTTTGGTGGAAATGAAACGTTGCAAAAGCAATGGATTGTGTTGCGGTGCGGGCGGTGCCCAAATGTTTAAAGAAGAAGAAAAAGGCGATGTGCGCATCAATATAGAAAGAAGTAATGAAGCTATTGCAACCGGTGCAAGTGTCATTGCAGCGGCTTGTCCATTTTGTAATACCATGCTCACCGACGGTGTAAAAAATAAAGAAAAAGAAGATGAGGTGCAAGTGTTGGATATTGCGGAGTTGGTGGCGGCATCTATTTAGAAGCCCCCTCAATCCCCCGAAGGGGGAAGTTGTTTGGCGTTTGGTGTTTGGCGTTATTTGTTTTGTAAGCTTTTTCGTATTGCAACCTTTTGAACTGATTAAACCTTTTGAACCTTTTAAACTTTTGACCTTGCTCCTACAATACAAACATCTCCTTCCCTCCGACTTCCACCCCGATTCACGAGTGTGGATTTACCAGAGCGACCGATCTTTTACTGAAACCGAACAAATTGAAATCGACGAATTACTCAACCAATTTACCGAAAGCTGGTCCAGTCATGGTGCCAAAGTAAAAGGATTTGGGAAATTATTTTTCAATCAGTTTATTATTTTGATGGCGGATGAAACCGCTTCTGGTGTTAGCGGTTGTAGTACAGATAGTTCTGTCAGGCTGATCAAAGACATTGAAAATAAATACAACGCTGATTTATTCAACCGCCAAAATCTCGCCTTTTTTACTGGAGAAAATATTATTCAAATCCCGCTTTCAAAATTCAACGAAGCCATTTCCGGCAAACTCATCAATCCCGAAAATTACTATTTCAACAACGTCGTTTTATCTAAAAAAGAATTGGAGGAAAAGTGGATAATTCCATTGAAAAACAGCTGGCTAAAAAATAAGGTTCAATAAGTTTCAGAGGTTCAAAAGGTTCAAAAAGTTTATTTCCTTCCAATAACAAATAACCCCTCGAACACAACATTTTGAACCTATTAAACCAATTCAACCTTTTGAACATTCAATCTCTGCCATCCTGTCATTTTAAACTCAAATCTCCTATCTTTGCGACTCAATTTTTTATGTTCCCATGCAAGAGTTAATGTTAGATAAAACACATGACGAAACTAGACAAGGTGAGGCATTTTCTCCCATAGAAATCCAAGGCAAAAACTACCAAAAACATTTCTACATTGAATCTTATGGCTGTGCCATGAATTTTGCCGACAGCGAGGTTATTGCTTCTATTTTGCAAAAAGACAATATCGGATGCACCAACGATTCTAATCAGGCTGATATCATTTTGATTAATACTTGCTCCATCAGAGATAAAGCTGAAGAAAAAATCAGAAAGCGACTTACTGAATTCAAACAATTAAAAAAGAATAAGCCTTCATTAATTATTGGAGTATTAGGATGCATGGCGGAAAGACTAAAAGGCAATTTACTTGAAGAAGAAAAACTAGTTGATTTGGTAGTGGGACCAGATGCTTATCGAACTTTACCAGATTTGATTGAAGAAGCCGAAACCGGACAAAAAGGAGTAAATGTTTTATTAAGCAGAGACGAAACTTATGCAGATATCTCTCCCATTCGCCTAAACAGCAATGGCGTCAATGCTTTTGTAAGTATTATGAGAGGCTGCAACAATATGTGTTCTTTCTGTGTAGTGCCTTTTACCCGAGGAAGAGAAAGAAGTCGTAGTGCCGTAAGTATTATTGCCGAATGTGTAGCTTTATTTAACGAGGGCTATAAAGAAGTAACGCTGCTTGGGCAGAATGTAGATAGTTATTACTGGAGAGACGAAGAGGCGGGCACAAACGTAAGCTTTGCTGAATTAATGGAAAAAGTGGCCTTAATTTCACCTTTACTCCGCGTTCGATTTTCTACATCTCATCCAAAAGACATTACAGATGAAGTTTTGTTTACCATAAAAAAATATGACAACATCTGTAATTATATTCATTTGCCGGTACAAAGCGGCAGCACAAGAGTATTGCAAATGATGAACAGAACTTACAGCAGAGAATGGTATATCGCCAAATTCAACAGAATAAAAGAAATCATTCCTGATTGTGGGATTTCAACCGATATGATAACCGGATTTTGCACCGAAACTGAGGAAGATCATCAAGAATCTTTGAGTTTGATGGCAGTCTGCAAATTTGATCTGGCATATATGTATTTTTATTCGGAAAGACCGGGAACACTTGCTGCCAGGAGATTTAAAGATGATGTGCCTTTAGCAATTAAAAAACGCCGCTTACAAGAAATGGTGGATTTACATCGGATACATTCTCACGAAAGCATGAAACGTGATGTTGGCAAAACATGCAAGGTGCTCATCGAGGGCAATTCTAAAAAAAATGAAAATGAATTTCATGGAAGAAACGATCAAAACAAAGTGATTGTATTTCCGAAATTGAATTATAAAAAAGGGGATTACGTCAATGTGAAAGTACATGACTGCACCCCTGGAACTCTCATTGGAAACATAATCGAATAGCCAATCATGGATCAACAATCAATAAAAAACAGGTTCAATATTATTGGAAATTCAAGTGCACTTAATCACGCTTTGAATATTGCCATACAAGTAGCCAACACGGATTTAAGTGTACTTATCAATGGAGAAAGCGGTGTTGGTAAAGAAGTTTTTTCTCAAATTATCCATGCTTTATCTGCAAGAAAACACAATCCTTTTATCGCCGTAAATTGTGGCGCAATCCCCGAAGGAACCATAGACTCAGAATTGTTTGGACACGAAAAGGGTTCATTTACCGGAGCTGTTGACAGCCGTAAAGGGTATTTTGAAACTGTGAATGGAGGCACAATTTTTTTAGATGAAATTGGCGAAATGCCCATTGGCACACAGGCTAGATTATTACGTGTATTAGAAGCCGGAGAATATATCCGTGTAGGCAGCAGTAAAGTTCAAAAAACGGATGTAAGGGTAATCGCCGCAAGCAATAAAGATTTACTGGAGTTTACACATAACGGAAGATTCAGAGAGGATTTGTACTACCGATTAAATACGGTTCCCATAAGGGTTCCAGCATTGCGCGACAGACAAGAAGATATTATTTTATTATTCAGAAAATTCGCAACCGATTTTGCAGAAAAATACAAAACAACTCCGGTTCAGCTTACTGATGAAGCAAAGGAAACCTTAATTGCTTATTCCTGGCCGGGCAATGTAAGAGAACTTAAAAATGTAGCTGAACAAATTTCTGTACTGAGCAAAGAAAAAATGATTTCCGGAGAAATTCTCAAAGAATTTTTGCCCGAACATGCATACACCCGTTTGCCTGCATTGAGTGGAGGTCCTGGCGTAGTTACTCAAACAGAATTTGCCAACGAAAGAGAAATTTTATACAAGTTATTTTTTGACATGAAAAAAGATGTCAATGAACTTAAGAAAATGTTTTTCGATTTAATTCAAAATCCTTCAATGAATCAACATGTACCCGTTTATCAGGCAGATTCAGTAAATATAAATGCTATAAAAGAACTCAACCCAAATACATCGGCTAACTATAATTCAAATGCGCAGCCCTTGTTCATCCGAAATGACCAAAACACGCCACTGCAACATCATGAAGAAGTGGAAGAATCTTTAAGCATCGTAGATAAAGAAAAAGAACTCATCATTAAGGCGTTGAAAAAACACCGGGGAAAAAGAAGAGATGCTTCTCTTGATTTAGGTATCAGCGAAAGAACTTTATACAGGAAGTTGAAAGAATATGATATTGAGCATTTATAAAATACATTTGTGGTTTGTCGTTAGGTTAAACAACAAACTATAAACACCAAACCAAAAACAACAAACATGTCCGCCTGGTTTCTAAAAAAGCAAAAACTTAACACCTACCTCTTCAGCATCATCCTGTTGAGTCTTTTCAATTTTGCCACATGCAAATATTCTTTTAAAGATACCTCTCCTATTCCTGTAGAGGTAAAAACATTCAAAGTCAATTATCTTGAAAACAAAGCTAGCTATGTGAATCCGCAACTTAGCCCGCAGCTTACCGAAAAAGTCAAGCAAAAAATCATCAATACAACCAGATTAACTCAAGTGAATGATGAAGCACATTATGATATTTCCGGCTATTTTACTCAATACACCACAAGTACGATAAGCATTAGCGGATCCAACGCTTCGGGGAACAGACTTACGGTTGGATTTCATCTTATTTTTAAAAATACACTGGATGACAAAAAGGATTTTGAAGCCGATTTATTGCGATCATTTGACTTCGATGCCAATTTAAGTCTGACACAGGCCGAAGCGGAACTTACTAATGATATCGTAAAATCTCTTTCGGATGACATTTTCAATAAAATATTTTCTAACTGGTAATTTGTCTTTTGGCGATATTCATTTAGCTTTGAACTATGCAACATCAGAATCTATTTAAAAATCTGTTTCAAAAAAGCGCCTGGGACTCGGATAATGCCTTGATGTTGCATGAGGAAGCGCTTTCCTATCCCTATTTCAGTTTGGTTCATTTTTACTTATTAAAAGAAACCGGCATTGGTCATGGAAACTATGAAGCGATAGCGGCTAAAGTAGCGCTGCATTACAATAATACTTATCTGCTTCATCTTCAAATGCACCAGGATGATTCAAATAAAGCATCAAAAACAGATGCCAAAGTTGCTATCGCAAAGCATCTAGCCAATCCTGAACAGGTAGAAGAAAAACTGCTGACTCGTAAAGAGGTTAATGTTAATCATGAAGAAGAATTATTATTTGAACCTTTATTTGCTTCCGATTATTTCGCTTCTCAGGGGATCAAACTGAGCGAAGAAATGCAAAACACAGATAAGCTGGGAAAGCAAATGAAAAGCTTTACCGAATGGTTAAAAACCATGAAAAAAGTGAATAATAACAGGCTTCCAGAAAATGTAAAACTAGATAAAACAGTAGAGCAACTGGCCGAAAAAAGCAATATTGAGACCGAAGTTATTACCGAAGCAATGGCCGAAGTATACTTGCAACAGGGAAAAACAGACAAAGCGAATGAAATTTATAAAAAATTAAGTTTGCATAATCCTGCCAAAAGCCTTTACTTTGCAGGCAAAATAGAAACTTTAAAAGAGAATTAAGATGATACTAATATTTGGTGTTTTAATTATTATTGCTTCCATCATTTTAGGATTGATAGTTTTAATCCAGAATCCCAAAGGTGGCGGCTTATCCGGTAGTTTTGGAGGAGTTGGAAATCAATTAATGGGTGTTAAGCAAACAACTGATGTTCTTGAAAAAGGAACTTGGATCTTTGCAGCATTAGTAGGTATTCTTTGCCTGGTATCTCCGGCATTTATTCCTAAAGAAGGCACAAATAAAGGAAGTGATTTAATAAACAATATTTCAACTGTTCCTCAACAGAAAGCTCCTGCTCCTGCTCCGGCTCCAGCTAATACGGCTACAATGCCTGTAACGCCTGATTCAGGAAAGTAAAAGCTTTGCAAAAATATTTGGCCCCGCAACTAAAGGCGGGGTTTTTTATTTTACTTTGCGTTTGTTTAAGCAATTTATATGAAGAGAACGCTCCGGTTATTTATCGTTATCGTATTTATTTTCTGTCTTTACGTAGTATGGAATATTTTAGGCCCTGTAGTATCAAACCCAGATCAGAAGTATTTCTATATTAAAACGGGCTCCAGTTTTGAAGATGTCAAATCAAGTTTATTAAACCAGAAAATACTCAGCAACACCTTTTTCTTTGATTTGATTTCAAAAAGAGTAAAATACCATTTAAATGTAAAGCCAGGCCGGTACCTGATAAATAACAGATCTAATGTAATCAGCCTGATGAGAACATTAAAAGCAGGTCACCAGGAAGAAGTAAGACTGGTCATTAATAAACTAAGGACGAAAGAAGATTTGGCTTCTAAAATTGGAGCAAATTTTGAAGCAGATTCTACTGAGGCTATTAAATTTTTAACCAGCAATGATTCATTGGCTGCTTTTAATTTGGATACCAATACGGTAATGACTGTTATTATTCCCAATTCATATCTTATGTGGTGGGATGGATCTTTCAGGAAAATATTCAGCAGATTAAAAAAACAACATGATTATTTCTGGGAAGGAAAAAGAACGCTTCAGGCCAGTAACATGGGATTCTCACCCGAACAAATTTATACCATCGCCAGTATTGTAGAAGAAGAAACGAATAAAGAATCCGACAAAGGAAATATTGCCAGTGTGTATATTAACAGAATCTCGAAAGGAATGAAACTCGAAGCCGATCCTACGGTGAAATATGCGATGCGCAATTTTGAATTAAAACGAATTCTGCACGGACATCTGGATTACCCCTCACCTTATAACACTTATTACAAAACAGGTCTTCCTCCCGGCCCAATTTGCACGCCATCGATAAACACCATTGACGCTGTACTTCAAGCTCCAAAAACTAATTATATTTTCTTTGTTGCCAAACCAGATTTTAACGGATATTCTAATTTTGCCTCAAATTATAATGAACACCTGAAATTTGCAAAAGCATATCAAAAATCACTGGATAGTTTAATCATCAAAAAATCTCAATTAAAACCTTGACAAAATTTGAGCGCATATTGATTACTAAAACGCCATTGGCATTTTTATTGAAAAAATCCAAGACGCTGATTTTACCGGGATTTGAGGGCGTTCCGCTATATGATGTGATTCGTTTTTTTTACAAAGAAATAAAAACACATGGCCTTAATGAAAGAGCTTCCGCCATTTCCTATAATTTTATTATGGCCATACCTCCATCCCTGCTTTTTGTATTTACGCTGATTCCCAATCTGCCTTTTATTTCCAAAAGAACAATTCAAATACAATTGCATGATCTTATTTACGATATAGTACCTTCCAGAGTTTACAATAGAGAACTAATAAAATTTGTGGACTCTTTTATTTACGGAAGTAAAATTGCTTTGCTGTCTTTCGGACTTTTATTTTCGCTTTACTTCGCCTCTAATGCGATGATGGGATTAATTCGATCTTTTAATAAAATAAATTATATCGGCTTTGAAAAAAGAATGGGCATCGTAGCTCGCTGGACTGCAATAAAACTAACGATTATTATTTTTGGATTATTTTTCGGATATTTTATATTACTTATTTCACAAGGTGCATTATTGAAATTACTCGTTGCCAATCCTGTGTGGAGATCTATTATTGAGAACACGCGCTGGATGTTTATTATTATTTTGATTTACCTCACCATAGGTTTTATTTTCAGGCATGCTCCTTCTGTTGAAAAGAAATGGAAATTTACAAATCCAGGCACCATTACTACTACATTTCTCAGCATTATTTCTTCACTTGGATTTTCCATGTTTGTAACCAATTTTGGTAAATACAATGTACTATATGGCTCAATAGGAACCGTCATGATGATAATGGCTTTAATCTATCTGAATTCACTGGCAATCTTAATCGGGTTCGAATTGAATGTGAGTATTAACTCCCTAAAGATTATTGCAAGAAGACGAACTATTGAAGAACATAATAAACACAATGATAAATGATCAGATCTTCATTTATTGATTTATTTTTAGAGACTAAAATTTTAAACATGAAAAAAATCATTTCTTACTCTTTGGTGGTAATTGCTATGCTGTTCTTTTCATTCAAAACTGGCGCACTTCTTCCTATAGGCAGTGATATGCCCATGCAAGACAAAAAAATGCTGGACATATCCGGTAAAGATGTAAGTATGAAAGACGCCATGAAAGGAAATGGTGTTGTGGTGATTTTCTCAAGCAATACTTGTCCGTATGTTATAAAAAATCAGGAGCGCATCACCACTCTTGTCGACTTTGCTACCAAACTGAATTTTGGTGTTATTATTTTAAATAGCAATGAAGCATACAGAGAAAAAGAAGAAAGTTATGAAGCAATGAAAGAATATGCAGTTGAAAACAAAATGAATTGCTTTTATACCATTGATAAAAACAGTGAAGTTGCCGATGCTTTTGGCGCTAACAGAACACCGGAATGTTTCTTGTTTGATAAAAATTTGAAGCTTGCTTATCATGGAGCAATTGACGACAATCCTACTGATGCAACTGCTGTAACGCGCAGCTATCTTGCTGATGCTATGGCACAACTTTCCAACAATAAAGAAGTAACGATGAAAGAAAGTAAAAGTGTGGGTTGTGGAATTAAAAGAAAGAAAGTATAGCTGGATAAGCTGGATACTACTTCTCAGCAATGTCTCCTGAAAGGGACGTTGCGTTGGATAGGCTAAAGATTCAAAGATTTTTAAAAATATTTTTACTTTTAAATTTTAATTGCTATTCAACAAATTACTTACCCAACATTTCTGTAATTTTTTCTATTAACTCTTCTGAACTCATTTCAGATTCTACAAAATCTCTTTTACCGGTTTTCTTATTTATAAAAAGTGTAGCAGGAATAGAGCCGCTCCAGGAAGAATCTACAGCAGGACAAAAATAATTGGCATCTGTTTCGTTTAGCCATTTAAGCTCGGCGTTTAAATGATGTCGTTTTGCGAAAGCTACAATTTTTTTGGGAAACATTTCTTTGTCATCCAAGCTAATCAATATCATTCTTACCTTTTTATCTTTATAACTGTTGCCCGCTTTGATGAAATGGGGCAGCTCTTCTACGCAGGGTTTGCAGAAAGTAGCCCAGAAATTAATAACTAGTAATTCATCATTACTAGTTGAAACCAGCGTTTCCAGCTCAGCAACTGAACATTTGGAAATAGGCTGCGCCATCGAAAGCGTAAAACTAAAAAATACTAATATCTGCAAAAAAATAAGCTTCATACCTATAAAATTAAGATTTTTGACGGCACGCAAACGTTCTCATTAAAAATCAGTTGATTTTACCTTTGGTCAATCCCCTATTTCAAGTTATTTTCGCTTACAATAATTTAAAAATCAAACTTATGGCATACGACGTAATCGTTTTAGGCAGCGGACCAGGTGGTTATCCTGCAGCAATCAGAGCTAGTCAATTAGGTAAAAAAGTAGCAATTGTAGAAAGAGAAAGTTTGGGCGGAATTTGCCTGAATTGGGGTTGTATTCCAACCAAAGCCTTATTGAAAAGTGCTCAGGTATATGAATATGCAAAACATGCTGCTGATTATGGCATCACAATAGACAAAGCCACTGCTGATTTCGTTAATGTAATTAAACGAAGCAGAGGTGTTGCAGACAAAATGAGTAAAGGCATTCAATTTCTGATGAAGAAAAATAAGATTGAAGTGATCATGGGTAATGGCAAAGTAATTTCTTCCACTAAATTAGAAGTTACTGCTGCAGATAATTCCAAACAGATTATTGAAGCAAAAAACATCATCATCGCTACAGGCGGACGTGCAAGACAATTGCCTACGATGCCTATAGATGGCAAAAAAATTATTGGCTACAGAGAAGCCATGTCTTTGCCTACTCAACCCAAAAGCATGATTATTTGTGGAAGCGGTGCTATTGGAAGTGAATTTGCTTATTTCTACAACAGCATGGGAACCAAAGTTACCATCGTTGAATTTCTTCCAAGAATTGTTCCAGTTGAAGATGAAGATATCAGCAAAGAAATGGAAAAGCAATTTAAAAAGCAAGGCATTACTATTATGACTAACAGCGAAGTAACTAAAGTAGATACTTCAGGTGCAGGTGTAAAAGCGACTGTAAAAACTGCTACTGGTGATTTAGTATTAGAAGCAGATATTTTATTAAGTGCAGTAGGTGTTGTGGCCAACATTGAAAATATCGGATTGGAATCATTAGGCGTAAAAACGGATAAAGGAAAAATCATTGTTGATGTAAATCAGCAAACAAGTGTTGCGGGATTATATGCAATTGGTGATTGTACTCCGGGTCAGGCTTTAGCTCACGTAGCAGCCAAAGAAGGAATCAATGCCGCTGAACATTTAAGTGGTCATAAACCAGAGCCGATGGATTATAACAATATCCCAGGCTGTACATACACTTCTCCTGAAATTGCTTCTGTTGGCTATACAGAAAAAGCGGCTAAGGAAGCAGGCTATGAAATCAAAGTTGGTAAATTTCCATTCATCGCCAGTGGAAAAGCAGTTGCCGGTGGAGCCACTGATGGTTTTGTAAAAGTAATTTACGATGCTAAATATGGTGAATTTTTAGGTTGCCACATGATTGGTAATAATGTAACTGAAATGATTGCAGAAGCTGTTGTTGCCCGCAAATTAGAAACTACAGCACATGAAATTTTAAATGCCGTTCATCCTCACCCAACCATGAGCGAAGGATTGAAAGAAGCTACTGCTGCAGCTTATGGCGAAGCGATAGATATTTAATTTATTGGTGAAATAACCAAATTGAAAATAAAAAATATATGCTCGAAATTTCGGGCCTTTATTTTTTTCTATTAAACCCTAAATTAAAAGCATCTTGTTGTCCATCAAGATTTGCAGTTTTAAAATCAGGATAATCAAAGCCCCAGCGGTGTGGCATAATCATAAAACAACAGCTGCATATTGAGCTATGTAGGTGCGGCATGAAAAAATAAAAAAAAATCGAAATCTCGGGCCTTTATGTTGATGGTTTATGGCTTACATTTTTTCATCATTGTATTTAATTCTTCATAGTTAAACATGGGGCAAACGGGTGCACAAAAATCACAAGAAAGCATTTTCATAACCAATGGCTCCTTGTTTTTCAACATTTTAAAATAATTATTGGCATTTAAACAATCTCCATTTTTTGCATATAAAAAACCTAAAATCAAATCGGATTTAACTTTTTTAATAGACCTTAATTTTTTTGCATTTATTAACTCGTCAATTGCTTTGCTAACATCATTTTTACAATAAAAAAGAACCGCTTTATTTATAGCGCTTATATTGTTCTTTTTTTTCAATTTCAGACTTGTTTCAAAATCTTTTAAAGCCAAATCATCTTCACCTAAATAGTTATAAATAATACCTCTGTTATTGTAATTTGCGTATTGGTATTTATTTAAACCTAAATAAAGTATAGATTTCTTTTGAAGTACGATTGATTTATTCGCATCTTCAAGTGCACTTTTATAATCTTTTTTGAAAATATGGATAATCATTCTTTGCTGATATAATACAAGATTATTTCTATGGTGCATTATTTTTCGATCACAAATTTTCAATGCGCCGTCAAAATCTTTTTTCAAAATCAATTTTCGAACGGTGCAATTTGAAAGAGAAAAGCAAAAAAAGAAACAAATAAAAATTTCTATTATTTTTTTCATAATCACCGTAAATGATTTTATTTAAAGTAAAAAATTCAAACACAATATATACGATATTTTTAAAATAAAAACTATTTCAAACAAAATATGTAGGTTTGTAAAATTGGCAGAAGTAAACATCATATTGAACATCTTAGAAACACTCCGGATTGAAAACCCTGACGTAGTTTTCATCAACAGCCTGCACCATCAATTTTGTAATCGTGGAGGATTGAGTAAAAAACAACTTGAAGGACTTTATGCCAAAGCCGATAAATCCGGAATCATCTCAACAGGCAAATTAGCCACACTGGAGGCTATCATTAAAAAAAAACCCAATAGATACAAATCAGAAATTGTTTTAAAAGCGCCTGAACCTGAAAAAACAAATGAGGTTGAGCCTTTATTGAAATTAATTTTAGAAAAATACCCTCAACATAAAATGGCATTATTTTTACATTCTAAATGTAAACATAACGATGCCTTAACAGAACCCGAAATCGCCGAAATTAAAAGACTCGCTAAAGTTTTAATCAAATAGAAACCTCTTAATTAAAATGAAAAAATATTTATTTCAGATTTTTGTCTTATTATTTTGTTCTTTAAAATCAATTGCTGATGAAGGCATGTGGCTGCCACAACTACTTCAAACATTGAATGAGAAGCAAATGAAAAAGATGGGCATGAAAATAAATGCTTCAGATATTTACAATATCAATAAAGGAAGTTTAAAAGATGCTATTGTTAGTCTGGGTGGATTTTGCACCGCCGAAGTAATCTCCAATCAGGGATTGATTTTAACCAATCACCATTGCGGTTTTGATGCCGTACAAAATCATTCTTCATTAGAACACAATTACATTCGTGATGGATTTTGGGCTTATAATAAAAACCAGGAATTACAAAATCAGGGATTGTTTGTTTCATTCATCATCAGCATTGATGAAGTTACCAATGCGATTATTAAAGATATCAATAACAACATGACAGAAAAAGAAAGACAGTCTGTTATAGATAAAAATATTGCTCAAATAAAAAAAGATTATAAAAAAGAAACTTATCAGGACATCTTCATCAGACCTTTTTTTGAAGGCAATAAATATTTTTTATTCGTAACTGAGACCTATAAAGACGTTCGTTTGGTAGGTGCACCTCCTGCCTCTATCGGCAACTTTGGAAAAGATACCGATAATTGGATGTGGCCACGTCATACAGGCGATTTTTCGATGTTCAGAATTTATGCCGACAAGAACAATCACCCTGCTGAATTCTCTCCTGAGAATATCCCATACACGCCAAAAAAATCATTGGCGATTTCTTTGAAAGGTATGAAAGAAGGCGACTTCACCATGGTATTTGGATTTCCCGGAAGAACCAATGAATATCTTAGTGCTGCTGCTATTAAGCAAATCATGATGGTGAATGATCCAGCAAAAATTAAAATCAGACACGAGGCGCTTGATATCATGAAATCATTCATGACAAAAGATGAAGGTATTAAAATTCAATACGCCGCAAAATATGCCAGTATTGAAAACGCTTATAAAAAATGGCAAGGAGAAGTATTGGGATTAACCAAATCAAATGCCATTCAAAAAAAGCTGGATTATCAAGCCCAGTTTACTTCCAGATTAGCATCCAATCCAGAATGGCAATCGCAATATGGAAAAATCCTTGAAGAACTTTCATCCACCTACAAAGAAATAGAATCGCTAACTTTTGCAAGAGATTACTATAATGAGATCATGCCTAAAATTGAACTCTTCAATGTAGCTGCAGCTTTAACCAGTCATATCAGCAATTTAGGAAAAGATGACGCAGCAAATCTTGACAAGAATAAAAAAATCAACGGAAAAATTGATGATATTTTCAATGAATATAACGCCGTTCTTGACCAGCAGTTGTTTGAAAAATTATTAACGCTTTATGTAAATGACCAGCCCAAAGAAAATACATCTCCCCTTTTACAAGAATTATTAACCATTAAAACCATTCATGAAATTGCCAATGATATATACACGGCTTCGGTAATGACAAAAGCAGATAATATCAAAAGTATTTTGGCCGGTGATTCAAAATCTCTAGTTGACATCATTAAGAATGACAACCTATTCAGACTTTATACTGATATCAACGAAACGTACACAAATAAAATCGGTAATAAAATTTCAAGCATTCAACTCAACATCAACAAGCTGCAACGCCAGTATATGGAAGCGCAATTGACCGTTTTCAATGATAAAGTTTTTTATCCTGATGCAAATAGTACTCTTCGCGTTACTTACGGAAACGTAAAAGGGTACCAGCCCAGAGACGGAATGAATTACGACTATTACACTTACATGGATGGTGTGATGGAAAAATACAAACCCGGAGATTACGAATTTGATTTACCAAAGAAACTGATTGACTTATACACTGCAAAAGACTTTGGAAGATATGGAGTAGATGGCCGTCAGCCTGTTTGTTTTATTGCTGCCAATCACACAACCGGCGGCAATTCAGGAAGTCCTGCACTAGATGCTTATGGAAATCTTGTTGGTTTAAATTTCGACAGGGTTTGGGAAGGAACGATGAGTGATATCAACTACGATCCTAGCATTTGCAGAAACATCATGGTGGATATTCGTTATGTACTTTTCATCATCGACAAATTCGCGGGTGCGAGTAATTTGATTGAGGAGATGAAGATTGTGAAGAAGTAGTTTATTGTTTGGTGTTTGGTGTTTGGTGTTTGGTGTTTGTTGTTTGTTGTTTGTTGTTTAAGTCGCTATGCTGGTTTGTGGCCTATCCAGCCTATCTAGCTTATCCAGCCTATCCAGCCTATCCATCTTTATCCCGCCTATCTAGCCTCACTCCCCAAACACCTTCTTCAACAACCCCGTCACCTGTGCCGCCGGGTCTTTTCTTATTTTCTGTTCTTCTTGAGCAACTGAAATGAAAATTCCATCCATGGCTTTTTGGGTTACGTATGCGGTTAAATCAGTTTCCACTTTTTTGGTTGACACTCTGTTGTAGTTGGTAAACACATCATTCCAGTATTTGGTAGCTTCTGTCTTTTTCAAAGAGGTTTCAATTACTGGTC
>CANFGZ010000016.1 GCA_947446585.1 Chitinophagaceae bacterium
ATCATCATGTTGAGTTGAAACAACAATCGCATCAATTCTTACTGGTTCGTTTTTGTCGTTGTACTCTAATGTAACCTGAGATTTTGCATCAGGACGTAAATATTTAATTTGCTTATTCTCTCTTCTTAATGCAGCTAATTCAATTAAAATTTTGTGCGCTAAGTCCAAAGCTAGTGGCATATAATCGTCGGTTTCATTCGTAGCATATCCAAACATCATTCCTTGGTCACCCGCACCTTGCTCTTCTTTTTTCTTTCTGTCAACACCTTGGTTAATGTCAGCAGACTGTTCGTGGATCGCACTTAATACGCCACAGCTATCCGCTTCAAACATATATTCGCTTTTTGTGTATCCAATTTTCTTGATCACATCACGTGCAATGGTTTGAACGTCTAAATACGCTTTAGATTTTACTTCACCAGCCAAAATAACTTGACCTGTAGTCACTAAAGTTTCACATGCCACTTTTGATTGTGGATCGAATGCTAAAAAGTTGTCGATTAATGCGTCAGAAATCTGATCCGCTACTTTGTCTGGATGTCCTTCAGAAACACTCTCAGAAGTAAATAAATAAGGCATATTCTTGTAATTAAATTAATGATGTAAAATCCAGATATGTAATATGTATATATATATGGTAATTTATTGTATATAAAATTGTAAAATTACGATCATATTTGTGTGTTTAATATTCGAATGATTATTAGAGAAAATCGAGCTGCTATCGAAAAAGGTCAAAAGTAAAATAATGCCAAGGAGACACAACAAACCTTAAAATGAAAACAATTAGTATTGCAAAATAAAAAAATATTTTATAAAACTTATTAATATTTAAAATATTAAATGAAAATATAATTATCATGAAATAAAAAATTCTAAACCATTCAATATTCAGGTAAAACCTTAGAAAAACAGTCTCGCTAAACGTTAGATTAAACAAAAAAAATAAAAATAAAATCGTAAATGAAATAAAAAAGATATTCCATGTTGGCAATTTTTTTTTTAGTACAAATGTGAAAGTAAAATAAAGAGTTAAAATTAAAAAATCATAATAAATAGAAATATATTTTATATCAGAAGGTTCATCAAAATAAGATAGTGCATTTAAATAATTTAATGAATAGTATAAAAAATTTGTAAATATTATAATAGTTAAAATATTTGTCAGTAATAGATTTTTTGAATAATATGTATGATAAAATTTAGAAAGAAATAGGAGGAATATTATAATTAATAAACTATTATGAGTCAAAACTATAAAAATAGAAAGTAATATAGCTTTTAGGATATTTTTATTTAATAGATAGAAAATGAGTAGTGGTAGGAAAGAAGCTGCAAAATATTGCCTTAATAAGTGTGAAGTTTCTGAAAAATTAATACATGCCAATATCAAGATACATATGTAACTGAAATTATTTTTCTCTGGCACTTCAAATTTTCTTAATAACTTAGAGATACCGAAAATAAAATTTAAATAGAATGTAAGTGTTATTGCACCTACAAATAAATATACTTTTCCAAAAAATAATTTAGAAAATAAAAAAGTAATAAAATAAAAAACAGGTTCCGATGGTTTTACTGTAAATAGAAAGTCAGAATTACCGAAAATTTCCAAAAAATCATGATTTTGGAAAAAATTGAAAATTTCAATATAGTTTGAAAGATCGTTGTCTATATTTCTAGAAATATTTAAAAAAAATAATACAAACAATAATAATATTGTAAAAAAAGTATTTTGGTGAATAGTGATATTCTTCAACGACTAATTTTAATAGATTTTATTACATTTAAATATAAAAACAATGGGAAACTGATAAACGTCCTTCTCCAAACATGTTTGAAATCAGTTAATAATCTATATGCCCAAATTAAATTTAAATTGACAATTAATTTTGGTGCAGATTTTTTTACATCGGAATAAAAATCAAAAACTGCACCTATTGAAATTATATATTTTGCATCTAAATTATTTTTATTTATATCAACCCATTTTTCTTGTTTTGGTGCAGTCATCCCAATAAATAGTATGTCAGGTTTGAATTTATTTACATTGTTGATTATAATGTCATTTTGATCTTTTGAAAAAGCATTTGTGAATGGTGGAGAGTACGTTTCGACATCCCATAATGGTGCTTCTATTTTTAGTTTATCTACAATTCTATTAAGAACATGTTCGGAACTACCCATGTAAAAGACTTTTAATTTTATTTTTCTAAAATTTGTAATTATCTGGCTGTGTAGATATGGTCCATTAAATAATTTGACATTTTTAAATTGAATTAATAATATAATTTTTATTCCAACGCCATCAACTAATAAAAAATCAGCATTTAATAATGCCTTCTTAAAAGTATAATCTTTTTCAGCAACAACAAAGGAATGAGGGTTTAATGTTGATATTATAATGCTCTTACTATTATTAAAGTCCTTATAGAAAAGTTCATTAAAATTTGAATTAAAAAGTAAATATTGAAAATATCTCATTGAATGTCTTTATAATATTCTTCAAATTGATCTTTAGTTCTTAAATAATCATTTTCATTGTAAAACTGGGAGGCACAAACCAATTGAATACTGTTTTTTTTGTAATTCATAAAATGCCATGCTTCTGCTGGTAAAAATAATCCAGCTCTAGAATTTGATAAAATATAATTATATTTTAGTCCATTTGGCAATTCAGTAAAGATTTCGATTTCCCCTGTTAAACAAATCAATAATTGATCTGTTTTTTTATGGGCGTGGTTACCTCTTAAAATGTCATTTTTAATATCGTTTAATATAAAAACTCTTTTAATATCAAAATCAATTTGATTTTGTACTTCGAAAATATTTAGTACACCAGTTTCTGAATCAATATTTTGGAAATCAATGATATATGGTTTTCTCATGTTTTTATTATGTGTCTGTATTTGAATAGCTTTAATATAAAATATGGTACAGATAAAATAGATTTAATTTTCAATAATAAAGAATTATTTTGTTGTACATAATCGTAAAATTTTAGCGATTTCAGTAAATCAATGGATTCTTTAAGAGACCCTAGATATATTTTATAAATTTGATCATAAGTAGCCCGAGGGATAAGGTAGTTTCCTATATAAAATTTATCATTATTCAATACACGTAACCCGTGAAAATGAAAAACTATTAATTCTTCAGTTGAGTATTTAGTAATATTCCATGGTGCTAAAATAATATCATTTTTAACTAGCACATGAACTTTATTCTTAAAATCAATTGGCCATCTATCCAAATACTTTTGATCTCCAAATTTACCGTCTTCAAATCTATTATAGCACCATTCAAGACACTTAGATTCCCAATCTTTTCGAATTATTTCACCATCTTCAAAATTTATAGTTAAAAATTGTACGCAATATTTCCCACTAGTATTAGAATGATCATAAAAGGGTGAATAATTATGTTTAGTAATAAGGACTGATTTATGTGATTTCTCAAAATCATCGAAAATATCACTGGGATTTTTAAAAAAAAACATGTCAGCATCTAAATAAGTTAATCTTTTGATTGAATTATCAATGCTGTGTACGAAATTAAATGTAAAAGGAGTCAATGTCCAACAATACTCTGTAAAAGATCTATTATTTTTTGCAATTAACAAATCACTTGTTTCAAAATCTGACAATAATAATGGGGTAACTGATTTATTATTTAACTTGCCCAGTAAATTGTAGCATTCGATGTCTAAACATAAAATCCAAAGATTAAAGTTTTCAATGTGTTTTTCCATTGATAATAATAAACTTATACCTTGCGGTAGGAACTTAGAATTAAATAATGTTACATAGTGTTCTTTCATCTTTTAAAATTTATTCATAATCTCAATCACTTTTAAAATATCATTTTCACTATGGATATATGAAATTGGAAGGCTAAGTGTAGTGTCGTGTATTAATTTTGAAATTGGGAAATGTAAATTATTAAAATAATTAGTATTTTTAAATGCATTTTGGTCACTTGGCGTAACTGGATAATGTATTTCAGTAATAATATTATTATCGAATAAATACTTTTTTAATAAATCCCTTTTAGGATGTCTAATATTAAATATATGATAAACATCAAATTGATTTTCCTTTACTTGGGGTTTTATGTAGTCTTCCTTCAGATATTTTATATATAATTTCGCTAAACTTCGTTTATGTGCCGTAATTTCATCCAAAAATTTTAACTTTATATTTAAAAAGACAGCTTGTATTTCATCTAATCTAGAATTCACTCCAATTATTTCATTATAATATTTTTTCTCAGAACCATAATTGCGTATTTTTTTTGCTTTATTGTAAAATAATTCATTATTAGTGCTTATGCCGCCAGCATCACCTAATGCGCCTAAATTTTTAGTAGGATAAAAACTAAACGCACCCATATCCCCAAATGTACCGGATTTTTGGTTGTTATACATTGCGCCATGCGATTGTGCGCAATCTTCAACAATTTTTAAATTGTGCAATTTTGCTATTTCAATAATTTTATCCATTTCACAACACTTACCATATAAATGTACTACCAGAATAGCAACCGTCTTGTCAGTTATTGCATCTTCAATTAATAAGGGATCAATATTATATGTATTAATATCAGGCTCTACTAAAATCGGTTTAAGTCCAGAATTAATAATTGCTAATATTGTCGCTATATATGTATTAGAAGGAACTATTACCTCAGAGCCTATTTCAAAATCAAATATTTTTAAAGATATTGTAAGTGCATCTAAACCATTTGCAACTCCAACAAAATAATTAGATTGATTATATTTAGCAAAATTAATTTCAAATTGTTGCACATTTTCACCAAGAATAAACCATCCTTTATTTAAAAAAATTTCAAATTCTTGATTGAAACTATTGAAAAATGGTTTATTAAGTTTACTTAAATTTTCATATTCTATCATAAGTGGTTATTTTTTTTACAAAGAATGATATTATCTATAAATAAATCATTATTTTTGGGGAATAACTTATATAACAAAAGCCCTAATATGTTTAAAGGTGATATTAAAATAACGGACGTGATATAGTTTAAATATTTATTTTTAACACGAGTGACTTTATAAATATAGAGTATTAATATTTCGATTACAGCTCTAAAATCATTTAAAGTTTTTTCATGACTTAAAACTTCAAAATTATGTTCTTTTAAAATTGAAATTATACCAAAAGAGCTATATCGTCCAAAATCGTAAGGCTGTTCGTGCTCATCCCATACGAATGGAACTGTCAATAAAAGTTTTCCGTCATTCTTCAATACACGATAACATTCCTTGAGAAAATCATTTGGATTAAATACATGTTCAAAAACTTGGTTAGCAATAATAGATTCGAATTGTTTATCACTAAAAGGAAATTTATTCCCATCATAATAAACATCAATGTCCTCGTTAGTATGATCATGCCCTTCGTTTTCTATGTCAAGACCAATATAACTTTTATAATTAAATAAGTTTTTATAGGGCTTTTTCCCACAACCTACGTCAAGTATATTTCCCTCAATATGTGAGGCATGTTTTTTTATACCATTAAATAATGCTTTTCTTGCGAAAAAAAAGGGGTTAATAAATATTCCTATAAAACCAGGATTAAATTTCTCTTTGTGTAATAATTTTTTGAACATTAAAATTTGATTAATTTTTTTATTAATGCTTTTATTTTTCTTTTATAAAAGAAAATAGCAAAATAATTTCTAGCTCTTTTATTTTCTTTTATATTAATAAAATTAATTTCAGTTTTACTATTATAAAAGGTTGTTTCAAAGCTAAAATCAGAAGAAATAAAATTAGTCCCAGAACCATCTATGCCAATGTTTTTAACTAAACTTTTCCCAGGATATAGTGTTAACTTATTTAAAATAAAATTACTAGCATGCCAACGTATTGCCCAAGAATCATTTTTTTTCAAAATTTGGTTTTTTAGCATTTTGGTATAGTTATACGCACCAAATAAATTAAATTCATATTTTAATTTATTATCTAATATATAATCTAATAATATTTTTCCATCAAATTCAAATTCATTCCAAGATCTTTTCCAAGTAGCCCAACCCCAACAATCAGCACCTTTTATAAAAAATGTTGATGGTAAATTTCTGATTGGATAACAATAACCATGGATTGAGGCTACATTGTTGAAATCTTTATATAATTCTAAAGATGAATTCATATAATATAAAAAATATTTAGAAACCAATATGTCATCTTCTAGGATGATTAATTTATCATATTTTTGAAATTGTTCTGTTATTCCATTTATGACTGATCTAGATAAACCTTTATTAGTATTACTTATATTTAACTGTACTTCTTTAAAACCAGTGATAGTAATAATGTAATCTCTTACTTTTTGAACATTTGAAATATCATTATCATTCTTAGGACCATCGCAATAAATAATTAATAAACTAAATTTAGACTCATCATTTGTCTTTAATGCATTTATACATGACTCTAAATGATTAATCCTATTATATGCAAAAATAATAATTGGGGCAAAATCAAATTGAGAACGCATTATAACCAATTATTTAATAGTTTGGGTATAATTGAACTATCTGTATTGAAAACATTATAATTCTGTAATTCCTTAAAATCATATTTTAAATCTTCCTTATTATATACATTATGCATATAATAAAAAATAGCAACATCCTTTTTTTGGTCAAGTCTATTAGATGTTTCGAATTGATTTAAAATTAGATTTTTATATTCAGAAATGTCTTTGGGTTTACTTATAAAATCAAAAGCGTAATGTGGATTATTTCCAGCAGAAATAGCAAATTTATCAAAATATGCCAGTTCGTGTAGCACAGTTCCATATAAAGAAATCCCAAATTTAATGTTCGAATTTAAAATAGTTAAATTTGAAACGCCTGGTTCTATCCAAAATAAATTAGAATATTTAATTTTTAAATTATTGATAACTTCTATACTTTCTTTGACTTGATTTGGATGTGGTTTTATTGCAATTTTTAAATTATAGTCTTTAATTAGTTCAAGTGTATAAATAGTCCATTCATAAAAATCATTAAAGAGCATACCATCATATATGTGTGGACTATCAAAGAAATCATGTAAAAACAATACTCCGTCAATATTTTCTATATTTATTGAATTGCTTAATTGTGGTTTGAAGGCTGAATGATTCATATAAGATGAAGACTGGTCAATATTCCCAGAAAATTTATTTTGCAATAAATTAAGTCCTGTATTTATTGCATTTTCTTTGTCAATTAATTTGTTAAATAAAGTCAAATACACTAAATGATTTGTAGTATGAAAATGGTCGTTTAAACTGAGTTTTTTAAATTTTTGTTGCAAATTACCAGATGCAAAAACAGATATTGATTTATTTAAAAATAATCTAACTGCAATTCCATGTTGTATATATGTAGAATAACTACTGTAATATTCTTTTATTTTGTAATAACTTGATAAATTATTAAAAGTATGAAATAAGCAAAATGATTTGTAGAAATATTTCGTAAGTGCAAAATCAGATGTATCTAAAGTTGGTCTCACCTCGTACCTTAAGTATGTGTCATAAATCAAATCACCAATAGTAATATTTTTTAATTTATAGGACAAGACCGCTGATTTGGATTTTAGTTTTTTTTGAATAATTATTGATCTTAAAAAATATTCTATTTTTTTTAAGAAACTAATTTTATTTGTTTTTACAAAAAAATTAATTCCAATTTTCCTATATAATCGCTTCCACTTGTATTTAATTAATGTGTTATCTATATACAAAAATAACTGGTAAAGTATATAGTTACTACGTTTTGATTTAATTGGAAATGTTTCAGGATAAACTCCGCCGATTAAAATATTACTATTTTCTTTTTTTAAATTAACTATTAACAATGAAAATAGTGATAAATAATAATGATCTGCAGGTGTTTGTACAAGAATGATTCCATTAGATTTTTCTTTGTATCTATTGCTAATTCCTTTTTTGTTTTTTAATAAATTTTCATTTTTATCAAAGAACCATCTTTTATATAATTTAGTAAACATTAAAAGATTATTTTATTGCGAAACCTCTAACTTGAACCCATCTTTTATTTAACCTGCCATATATCAAACAAAATACATTAAAGATATTTTGACCAAATAATTTTTCAATTTGTATAAAAAATGGAGGCCATTTATGAAATAAAACTTCTGTTGATATTTCTTTAAAATTACATCCTTGCAATAAATTACCAATATTCATTGGACTAAATGAATATAAATGGTTATTAATGTCATTTGGTCGCCATTTATAGTTATTACTATCTAGAGGTACAACTAATATTATTTTACCGCCTATTTTTAATTTTGCATGCATTTTATTTATTAAATCATATGGTGAAAGTGTATGTTCAAGGCAATGGTTTGAAATTATCACATCTACACTATTATCATCAATTGCACTTATATCCTCATAACAATTAATATGATTTTTATTAATACAATAATCTCTTGCTACTGGATTTAATTCAATACCAATTTTTTTCTCACAATCTAAAAATTTGAGTAAAAATCCACCTCCGCAACCAAAATCTAAAACGGTATCAGATGATTTGATGTACTTTTTAAACTTAAAAAGATTTGCTTTTCCTCCAAATTCTCCAATTTTTTTTTGGTAATTTTCAAAATAATCTTCTTGATAATAATTTTCAATTTTTGTTTTCATTATATTTATTTTGATTTTAGAATTTTGATCAATTCATTTAAATGGTTATTATTATTATCTTCTATTTTATTGTTTTGAAGAATATATAAAGCTAAATCATAGGCTTCTCCATATAAAAAATAAGCTATATACGCCCCTAACATTGATAATTGAAATTCTATATTTCTTGTTTTTGTTACTGCATTACTTAATAAAAAAACTGCGTCACATTCATTTAGAATATATGATGAATTTAGTGACGAATCTACAATTGGTGCATTAATTTGTATTGGTTTAAGATGCACAAGTTCAAAACCTCTTGTTTGAAAAAATTCTAAAACTTCATAAAATGGTGTAGATCCTTCCATTAATGGATCTAGAAGTAATGTATTTTCAAGCTCTATACAAATAGCATAATTTTTAATTATATCTTCTGGTAAACCTTTTAAAATCGAAAATTCTGTTCCTTGCGTATCTAGTTTTATTACAAATGGTGAATTATTAAAATTTAATTTATCAAATACTTCTTTTAGCGTTATTGTATCGATATTTACTTCCTTGAATGGAAAAAAATAATTTAAATCTTTAATTCTATGTGAGTTGTTTTCAGCTATGGACGGCTTTAATAAAGAAGAACCACTATCCATATTTGTTACATATAGTGTTTGTGGACCACCTAAATGACTTAAACCTATTTTAAATGATGTAACCTTGCTTGGCCATATCCAATCATTTAAATAAAATAGATTTTGTTCATTTGGTTCAATCGCAGCCCAAATGTTATTAGAACTCATTCTAAATACTTCAAAAGCAGGATGTGGATAATAAGAAGCACCTACATCGATCGAAAATGTTTTTGGTAAGAGTTTGGCGACAATATTTAAAATTTTATTTCTTTTTCTATATTGCCTTGATATCAAATTTATTAAATGCAGTAGAAATTTGATTTGTTTTTTTAATGTTTTATTTTTTGATAATAATTCTCTAAACTTCATTTTATATGTATTTTTTTAATTTATTAATGAGTCTTCTATATATTGAATTGTAATTTCCGAAAATTACTTGAAGTGCAACCCTTTCATTACTTTTTAATAACCCTCCTCTATGAGGCAATGTTCCACCATCAAAAACAATAAATGTACCAGCTTCTCCAATTACTTTCACTTCGTCATTCAATAAAAAGATTTCTAGTTCACTATCTGGAATGACATCCCATCCAAAATGGGAAGAAAATCTTAATTCATTCGGTAATTTTGAAAAATCGTTTTTGAATGTAGGACAACCAAATGTTTGATGATATTTATGTTTATAAAATGAATTGAGTTTGGTCCCTTTTGTTTTACCTACACAAGCAATTGCTCTGCCTATTATAAATTGCAACGCAGACATATTCACATTTTTATTAAAAGAAGGAACGCATGATGTAGCACCATTATTTTCATCAACATCTGACAAATAAACTATAGACTTAGGATAAGCAATACTTTCGTCATAATGAAAATATAGTGTTTTTGGTTGACGTTGATATACAGAATAATCTACATTCCACCAATTGGAATTAGGGACACTCAACTCAACTGAAACACCAATTACAGTTTGTTTCACACCCATATAATGACTTAATAAATTTAGGATTCCATTTTCATTAAAATCCTTATTAAGTTCATTTACTACTTTTCTAACTACTTGACCAGAATTCATAGATAAATCCTCCCTCGTCGTTTTACCAGAAAGTGCATTTTTTCTAAAAAGTTCGATTAAATCTTTAATCTCAAAATTAATTTTGTCTAAACATTGCTTTGAAATTTGGCCTATTGTATATTTTTTATCATGAAAATTACTGTCATTTTTATTGAAATTGTATGAAAGAATTCTGGCTTTATAAACGTTAATGTCCTCTTTCAATAACCTATCAGCATGAAAAAATAATTCTTCCAAAAAAAGAATTTCTCTTTCTTCTATTGCCTGTTCTTTAAGTTCATCAAATATCTGAAATAAAATAGTTATGCACTGATTTTCAATTTCTATAATATTAGTATTTTGGGATTGAAAATTTCTATTTTCTAACAAAGAATTATAAAGTGTTTCAAAAATATTATAATTGCTAATTTTATATTGACTTTGATTTTTAAAAGCCAAATGATCTAAATAAGGTAATTCGAGTTTCATGATTTTTTTAGTTATTTTATAATGAATTATTTATGATTAACTGTTATTAGATAATATTAGTCTTTATTAAAAATTTATTTGTTAATTTAAAACTTAAATTTTATTTGAAATCTAATTTATATTTAGAATTATTATTTAAGTATATCTTTTCATCAACATAATTAAGAATATCCTCATCGTGAGTTACAATGATTACAATTTTATTGTCATACTCATTTAAAATCTTTTTAAAAATATCAATTCTAGATAAACTATCTAATGCACTAAAACCTTCGTCAATAATTAGAACATCAGGTTCTCTTAGTAACCCTCTTAATATATTTATTCTTTGTTTTTGACCTCCGGACAAATTTGTACCTTTGTAAAATAATTCATGATCCAATCCTCCAGAAAGGTCATTTAAAACATTGTTAAAATCGACTATTTCTAGAAATTTGTTAAGTGAAATATCTTTAAATTTAGGATCGATAAATAAATTATTACGTATTGTGTCATTCAGTATTACTGTATCTTGTCCAATATAAATTATTTTATTAGATAGTTTTTTTTCATCTAGTAACATCACATCTAAATCATTAAATTTAATACTCCCAAGTGATGGTGTGATAAAATTCATTATTAAATCCAACAAGGTTGATTTTCCAGTACCCGAAGGTCCTAAAATTGCATAACTTTTTCCACTTTCAAAAGTATAATTAAAGTCTTGAATTATATACTTATTGAATACATGACTGAAACTTAAGTTCTCTAATTCAATTTTATAAATAGAATTTATTGATAAACCACCTCTCATAATTTCATCTTTTTCTATAAAATTAAATAAATAGTTGGTTTGTTTTAAATTTGATAATAGTATACTTCCTGATTGTAAAAGATCAGCAACAATTGTAATTAAACGAACAACAATCAAAAATAATGTAGTAAAAACAATTACATCGGTATGAATATTTAAAATAACATAACTCAGTATATATAAGGCGAAGAAAAAATAAAAAGAATTTAGTGGAAATAACTTATTAAACAAGGATAATTTATTTATTTTGTAATTTACGGTCATAAAATTTTTGTTTAATTTATCATAATCTTCAATAAAGATTTCATTCATTCCGTAAGTTCTAATTGCACGCAATGAATTTAATGAATCGATAATAAATGAACTTGTCTGACGATTCAAATCTGAACTTTCACTGCCCAATTGTAACAAATTCTTCATTGAATTTCTTATTACGAAAAAATTTAGTAAAAAGAATATTAATAAGAAAAATATGAAAATTTTGTCTATATAAATTATTAATACTAAATATAGAAATCCTATAAAAAAAAGACTAACAGAACGAAGAAAAGAGTTCAATATTTCTGACGACTTTGATGATTCATCTCCTACCATATTAATAAATTCTCCAATTGGTTTTGATTGGGTTTTATTAATACTTTGATTTAAAATATTTTTAAAAACTTTTGTTGCTAAAAAACGATGAAACATTCTTGAAGAGTAAAAAATATTAGTCTCAATAAAATATAATGAAATAAATCTTATAAGAAATAATACAACAATTATAAAAAAAACAAACTCTTTGCCTTTAGAAGTAAGAAAAGTATTAAAAATAATATATTTTTTCCCGGATAATGAAGATAGTAAGCTCATTGATAACATCTCAATGAAAGTAGAAAAAAAAGAAGCAAATAAAATCCAGTACAAAATTTTATTGTGTTTAAACGCTAATTTAATTACGTCTGAAAAAGTTTTAATATATTTATTTTTGAAGTTCATTTAGTCATTTTGTATTTAACTTCTTTGTATTTTTTTATAATTAGAGATATCCAATTTGTAGTTTAGACTATATTTTAAAATATAATTATTGTGATATTTTATTCCACATCATTAATTTTTAATCTTGACCCTCTATCAATACTTTTATTAAATTTTTTTCCAATAACACTATTTAGATATTTTGGATGCAATCCATACCCAGGTCTAATGGATCTCACATTATCCTCTGTTAGTATATCTCCTTCATTGACATCTTTTACAATATATAGGGACCTTGAAAAATTTCTTCCTTTTTTTTGTTTTGTTGTTAAATTATAATCAACCACTCCTATAGCCAATTCAGCTTCCCTAATTGACTCAACCATTTCAGTAAATTCTTTTTCGTTCATGGAGAAAGACGAATCTGGACCACCAATCGACCTATCCAAAATAAAATGTTTTTCTATAATTTTCGCCCCAAATGTGGTTGCAACAATTGGTACCGTTGCACCCATAGTATGATCGGATAATCCAGAAATAACATTAAATCGTTTCGCAAGGTCTCTTATCATACACATATTTGCTTCTTCTATAGGAGCAGGATAACTTGAAGTGCACTTTAATAATGCAATTTGATTATTACCACTTTTTCTACAGGTTTCTACTGCTAGCTCTATATCTTCTAATTCCGCAATTCCTGTAGAGATGATTATAGGTTTTCCTTTTGAAGCAACATATTCAATTAATGGGATATCCGTAATTTCAAACGATGCAATTTTGTAAGCTGGTGTGTTTAGATTTTCCAAAAAATCAACAGCTGTATTATCAAAAGGAGATGAAAAACAAATAAGACCTTCTTCATTAGCCACTTTAAATAGCTGTTCATGCCATTCCCATGGAGTATAAGCCTCCTGATATAATTCGTGCAATTTCCTTCCTGACCAAATTGTATCATTGATAACAAAATCATCTTTATCAGAATCGATAGTTATTGTATCTGCTGTGTATGTTTGTAATTTGATACAATCTGCTCCAGCTCTTTTTGCAGCTTTAATAGTTTCTATTGCTAAACTTAAATCGCCATTATGATTGGCAGATAGTTCTGCAATTATAAAAACTTTACTATTATTATTAATTTCGTAATCTTTTATTTTCATACTTTTATATAATGATAGCTATTAATATTTTTATAAATTAGTGTGTCTTTTAATTTAAATTTCGACTTTTCAAATACAATTTTAGAAGCAATATTTTCAACTTTTATATACGCGTTTATAATAATATTTGGAAATGATTCTCTAAATAATTCAGTTGACATAGTTAGCATTTGAACACCATATCCCTTTCCTCTAAATTTTTCATCTAATGATATATTAATTATAGCATCATTATCTGTAAATTTTTGAATTCTTACCTGTCCTATATCTATATGTGTATAAAAAACATACATGAAGCAATTTTCATCGTTTAATTGTTTTTCAAACCATACTTGATGGTCTTGATATGTTATCTTTTCTGAATTAAATGAAACATTTCTAACTGAATCATCATTTGCCCAATTAAAATAAGACTTTATATCTTTGGGTTCTGCTAATCTTAAATTAATCACAACGATTTATTTTAGAATGAATAAGCACATCTATAAATTTATCATTAAAGAAACAATGCTCATTTAATATAGCTTCTTTACAAAATCCATTTAACTCTAAAACTTCATATAATTGAGGGCGTAAATTAAATGCGTAAGTGTATATTTTATGTAAATTCAATTCTTGAAATGATATTGGTTCAATCAATTTTAAGAAATTCGACCAATGATGACTAAAACGAATGCAATCTTCTTCTGTATTAATTAAAAAAGATAATTCTGCATTTTTATCTACCCAATTAATATGTACTAATCCACCATAACCTATACACTTTTCATTTTCTAAATATGAGAACAATATTTGATCAGGGTATTCTTTTTCATAAAGATTTGCAATAACATTAGTAAAATAATTGTCTTGGCTTTCTTTATCCAGTATTTTTGATTGCCTTAAATGATAAATTTGTTCATTTCGCCATTGCATAATAACATATCTGTCTTCATGTCGAATTGGAACAATCTTGTATATGCCAACTTCAAATATTTGTTTACTTAATGCTTTGTATGAGCTCATATTTCATTTCAGCTAATTTCCAATCAACTTCGTTATCAATATCCTGTCCTTCTAACTCAGACAACTTATAATAGCCGGTATTTTCAGTTAAAATTGCTTTTTTATCTTTAAAAATCAAATTATTTATCCAATAAAACTGCCCTGCATCATGATAAAACTTTTCTAGATCTTGAGATCTTGTTATGCTATGCGCAGAATTCAAAAAAGCAATTCTATTATTGTTGTCTATTTTAAGGGCTCTTTGAACTGGAAATCCAAATGGAATAATAGGTAAAACACTATCGTATTGATTTGAAATCATCACTTGAAATGAATCTTTTAATCTAGAATCATTTACAAAAGGCGCACATGCATAGATGCAGCAGGTATAATCAAAAAATGTATCCCTCAATAAATATTCATTATTTACTTCAGCAATAACATCATATGTAGATGCAAAATCATTTGAATTTGAATTGGATCTAAAAAAAGGCACCTTAGCTCCATATTTCACAGATATTTCTGCTATTTCATCATCATCCGTAGAAACCATTACTTCATCAAATAAATTTGAACTAATTGCAGCTTCAATTGAGTAACAAATTATAGGTTTTCCTAAAAAAGATTTTATATTTTTTCTGGGAATTCTTTTACTACCACCTCTTGCAGGAATTATAGCTAAATTATGCATTAAAAAAGTTATCTATTTCAAACATAACATATTCTTGTTCATCTTTAGTTAAAGTAGGAAACATCGGTAAGCTGAGACAATTATTATAATATTTTTCAGATTCGGAAAATATTTTTGATTCTTTATATAAATCTTTATAATAAGGTAACTTATGAACAGGGATATAATGTACCTGACAAAAAATACCTTTACTTCTTAAAAAATCATACAGCTCTTTTCTTTTCAAGGTTTGTATAATATATAAATGATATGCATGACCCTCCACAAAACCGGACTGAGAAATGATATACTCTTTATTATTAAAAAAATCAGCATATGTTTTCGCTATTTCCCCTCTCCTAATAATTCCTTCATCGGCTCTTTTCAATTGAGAAAGTCCTAATGCAGCCTGAAAATCTGTAAGCCTATAATTATAACCTAATATTTGCATTTCGTAATACCAACCACCTTCATTTTCATTTAATAAACTTGCATCTTTTGTAATCCCATGAGTTCTTAATAATAATAATTTTTGATATAATTTTTCATCATTTGTAGTTATCATACCTCCCTCACCACATGCAATATGCTTTACTGGATGAAAAGAAAATATAGCTAAATCGGCGAATTTACTATTACCACAATTTTGGATTTCATCATTGCTGTCTTTATAAAATCCACCAGGAGCGTGACAAGCATCTTCTATAATCCATAAATTAAATTTTTTAGCGAGAAGTGAAAACTTCTCTAGATCAATTGCTCTTCCTGCAAAGTCTACTAAAACCAATCCTTTATAGGTTCCAATAGGTGCCGACTCTAATAATTTTTCAACTTTATTATAATCTATTAGATAAGTTTTTGGATCAATATCTGCAAAAACAACTTCTCCTCCACAATATTTTACACAATTTGCACTAGCTGCAAAAGTGATAGGTGTAGTAATTACTTTGTCTCCTTCAGAGACATTCAGAGCTAATGTACATAAATGTAAAGCAGCAGTTCCATTCGAAACTGCAATTGCATATTTACTTCCAACATATTCTGCAAAGGCTTTTTCAAATTCAGTAATTTTTGGACCCTGAGTTAAAAAATCAGATTTTAATGATTCAACTACAGCGTTAATGTCCTCTTCAGATATGAATTGTTTTCCGTATGGAATTGATTTATGCATATTAAAAAATAAACTCTTGATCAACGTGATTTTTAATTAATACCCTTAATTGCTCAACTGTCTCCCATTCGGTATTTTTGTCTGACGAATAACTAAAACCTTGTGGTACTAATTTAGCAGAAAAATTGTTTATATAATCTTCGAGGTTCCATGAAGTCATTTGAGGAAGTATTACATAATACTTTCCTAGGTCGTATGTGGTGAAAGAATCTGATGCCGTTATCATTTCTTCATGAATTTTTTCGCCTGGCCTAATCCCAATTACTTTATGTTCACAATCTGGTCCAATTGCTTTCGCAATATCTAAAATTTTATACGAGGGTATTTTAGGAATAAAGACTTCTCCGCCCCAAGCATTACTTAAAGCGTGCAAGACCATTTCAACACCACCTTCAAGAGATATGTTAAATCGTGTCATGTTTATATCAGTTATTGGCAATACCTTTTCTATTCTTTTCTTCATGAAATAAGGGATTACTGAGCCATTTGACCCCATAACATTACCATATCTAACAACCGAAAATTTAATGTCTTTATTGCCCTTGATATTATTTGCGGCTATAAACAACTTGTCTGAAGCAAGCTTGGTTGCTCCATACAAATTTATTGGAGCACATGCTTTATCAGTAGATAAAGCAACAACATTTGTAACACATGAGTCTAAGGCTGCTTTAATTACATTTTCAGCACCTCCAATATTTGTTTTTACACATTCATCTGGATTATATTCTGCAATATGAACATGCTTCATAGCTGCTGCATGAATTACGTAATCAATATTTGTAAAGGCTCTCTTTAGTCTATCTAAATCCCTAACATCTCCTATAAAATATCTAATCATTGGATATTCAGAACGAGGATAGTCTTGAGCCATCTGAAATTGTTTTTGCTCGTCTCTAGAGTAAATTACAAGCCTTTTAACTTGCGGCCATTTTTTTAAAATAGTTTTAGTTAATTCTTTTCCCAAAGAACCAGTACCTCCAGTTATTAAAACTGATTTATTGTTTAAATCTAATGTTTTCGATGTCATTGCAATATTATTTTATTAAATTCTTCAATTGTTATGTCTAGTCCTTCAGATAGTGATATTTTTGATTTCCAACCTAAATAGTTAATTTTTGATATATCTAAAAGCTTTTGTGGCGTCCCATTCATTTTAGTTGAATCATATTTTAAACTGCCAGTATATTTAACTTTTTCACTAATAAGTTCTGCTAAATTACTAATTGAAATATCAACACCGCTTCCAATATTTATAATCTCATTACCATTATAGTTTTTCATTAAAAATAAAACGGCATCTGCTAAATCATCAACATGCAAAAATTCTCTTCTTGGTGTACCTGTACCCCAAATAGTTACCGTGGGTTCATTATTATTTTTTGCTAAAACAATTCTTCTAATTAGGGCGGGGAGTACATGTGAATTTTCGGGATGGTAATTATCATTTGTGCCATACAAATTTGTAGGCATAGCTGAGATAAAATTACAACCATATTGTGCTCTATAACTATCACACATTTCAATGCCTGCAATTTTTGCAATGGCATATGGTTGATTGGTTGGCTCTAAATAGCCACTTAATAAATATTCTTCTTTCAATGGCTGCGGTGCCATTTTAGGATATATACATGATGAACCTAAAAACAATAATTTAGTAACCTTATTCAAATAAGCAGCATGAATAATATTAGCCTCAATCATTAAGTTATCGTAAATAAACTCTGCTCTATAAGTATTGTTGGCATATATACCCCCAACTTTTGCTGCAGCAAGTATTACATATGCTGGTTTTTCTTTTTCAAAAAAATCATTGACAGCTTGCTGGTTTCTTAAATCTAATTCACTAGAAGTTCTTGTGACAATATTGTTATACCCTTCTTTTCTTAGTTTGCGCTCTAATCCAGAACCTACCATTCCCCTGTGACCGGCAATATATATTTTAGCAGTTTGTTCCATGCTTATAATTCACTTTGTTTGATATATAACTCCTTTTTAAATAAGGAAACATCACTCGCTACCATTTCTTTAACCAATGCTGCTAAATCATATTTAGGCTTCCAACCTAATTGAGTCATTGCTTTAGTTGGATTCCCTATTAATAAATCAACTTCAGTTGGTCTATAATATTTGGGGTCTACTTTAACAACTACTTTTCCTTCCTCCAATCTATATTCACCAGTGTTTTTTACAACATACCCTTCTTCATCTTCATCTTTTCCTCTAAATTCTAATTCTATTCCTAATTCTGCAAAGCTCATTTTTACAAAATCTCGAATTGTAGTAGTAATACCTGTTGCTAAAACAAAATCTTCTGGTTTTTCTTGTTGCAAGATTAGATACATTCCTTCTATATAATCCTTGGCATGTCCCCAGTCTCTTTTAGCATCTAAATTACCTAAGTATAAACAACTATCCATTCCTAAAACAATTTTTGCTGTTGCTCTTGTAATTTTTCTTGTCACAAAAGTTTCCCCTCTTTGTGGTGACTCGTGATTAAACAATATACCATTACAAGCATACATGTTATACGCTTCTCTATAGTTTACTGTAATCCAATATGCATAGAGTTTTGCAACAGCATAAGGAGATCGAGGATAAAAAGGTGTTGTTTCAGATTGTGGGACCTCTTGGACTAATCCATACAATTCCGAAGTAGATGCTTGATAAATTCTTGTTTTATTTGTTAAACCTAAAATTCTTACTGCTTCTAATATCCTTAATGTTCCAATACCATCTGCGTTTGCTGTATACTCAGGTTCTTCAAAACTTACATGCACATGACTCATTGCAGCCAAATTATAAATTTCATCAGGTTGTACTTCTTGAATAATACGAATTAGGTTAGTGCTATCTGTCAAATCACCATAGTGTAAATGAAGATGTCGATCTGGGATATGCGGGTCTTCATAAATATGGTCTATTCTTTGTGTATTAAAAAGAGAAGATCTTCTCTTAATGCCATGAACTTCATAACCTTTGTTTAATAAGAACTCTGCTAAATAAGCGCCGTCTTGTCCAGTGATTCCTGTAATAATTGCTTTTTTCACTTTAATTTATTTATATCTATTTTCTTCCGATTGATTCGTATTTATAACCTAACTCATTCATCCTGGTCACGTCAAATAGGTTTCTTCCGTCAAACACAATCTTTTTTTGTTTTAAGGCTTTGGCCATTAATTCAAAATCGGGTGTTCTAAACTCACTCCATTCTGTAGCAATGATTAAAGCGTCGGCATCGGCCAATGCTTCATATTGATTCTCGGCATACTTTATTTTATCTCCTATCTTTCCTTTTACATTAGAGATGGCTTCCGGGTCATATGCTGTAACCGTTGCTCCCGCCTTTGTAATGGCATCAATAATACTTAATGCGGGCGCTTCTCTAATGTCATCGGTGTTTGGCTTAAACGCTAACCCCCATAATGCAAAATGCTTACCTTGTAAATCGTTCTTATAATATGCCTTGATCTTTTGAACTAAATGTAATTTTTGATTGGCGTTGACTTTCTCCACCGCTTTTAAAATCTCAAAATCATATTTGACTTCGTCCGATGACATGATTAAAGCTTGCACATCTTTTGGGAAACATGATCCACCATAACCAATGCCTGGGAATAAAAAACGTTTTCCTATTCTGTCATCCGATCCAATCCCTCTTCGCACCATATCTACGTCCGCTCCCATGCGCTCACATAACTGTGCAATCTCGTTCATGAAAGAGATCTTAGTTGCCAAGAAAGAGTTTGCCGCGTACTTTGTTAACTCCGAACTACGCTCATCCATAAAAATCACAGGATTACCCTGTCTTACAAATGGTGCGTATAAATCACTCATTAGTTTTTTAGCTCTTTCTGATTTTGTACCCACCACGACTCTATCTGGTTTCATAAAATCATCCACCGCCACACCCTCTCTTAAAAACTCAGGGTTGCTCACTACATCATATTCACCTTTATAGTTTTTTGCAATCGCTGCGTTGACTTTATCTGCTGTACCAACTGGTACCGTGCTCTTATTGACAATGACTTTGTAGTCTTTTAAAATCTTTCCTAAATGATCCGCCACACCCAATACATATTTTAAATCCGCACTGCCATCCGCACCCGGTGGGGTTGGCAATGCTAAAAAGATAATCTCTGCATCTTCTATCGCTTCTTCTAACTCTGTCGTAAATCTTAAACGCGCTTCTTTGATATTTCTTAAAAATATTTTTTCAAGTCCTGGTTCGTAAATCGTGATTTGACCACCACTTAATTTTTCTACCTTGGCTTTATCAATGTCCACGCAAGTCACTTTATTACCAGTCTCTGCAAAACAAGTTCCTGTAACCAATCCTACGTATCCTGTGCCTACTACTGTAATTTTCATTAACCTTTATTCATTACTTCACGCACATTACTGCGCACCGAGTGACTATTGTTAGTAAAATTTGAATCCTTTTACCAAAAAATCAAACAGTTGTTGTATTTGATTTGTATTTAAACTTCTATTTAAAACTAGCTGGAAGTAACTATCGGTCCAATGGACCACACTAATCCAAACCCACCACCTTAGCGCTCACATTATCAAGTTTCTCAAACACACTATTATTACTCAAAAACTCTGGCACCAATTCCTTCATTTTACCTACAATCTGCATTTCATTGGCCGAATTAAACACCAATTGTGTAA
>CANFGZ010000017.1 GCA_947446585.1 Chitinophagaceae bacterium
GTTTCCGTTTTTTCAATTGCTTAATTGTTCTGAATCCTTCTAAAACCCCTTTTATAAAAGTATTCAGTAAAACAATCAATTTGTTTTTTGGGAATTTTCTAACCAGCCATTTCATAGTTATTGTAAAAAAAGCCAGTAACAAAAAAATGATGGAAAATTTAATGAGTAATGAACTCCCTTTATTAACAGTAAGGGCAGTGAATTTAGATTCGAAGTACCCGCCAATAAGATTGATCTGAATGAGAATCGTTAAGCCTATAAATACAACATAACAAATCAAATCAAAACTCCGCTCAACGATAATAGTGCCTACTAGTTTGTCGACTTTTAATTTTTCATACTTTGCAAGAAAGGTGCATTTCAGTAATTCGCCTAATCGAGGAATCGCAGCATTAGCGAGATATCCAATCATAGTTACGCCAAATACATTAATCAATCTGGGTTTATAACCTAATGGTTCCATGAGGATTTTCCATCTCATCGATCTGCTCACATGACTTAAAATGCTCATCAAAGCGATAGGAATTACTACCCAGTAATTGGCGTGTGAAATCGATTCGTAAAATTCCTTCTTTTCGGGCGCCGTCATGGATTTCAATTGCCACCATACCAAAAACAATCCTCCTCCCAGAAAAATGATATATTGAAGTATCGAAGTTAGCCGTCTCTGCATAAAGGTCTACAAGTTACAATTGATTTTTAAAAACGGATATAATTTTATTCGTCAAAATCAGTGAGAATCAGATTGTCGATCAGTCTTATATTGTTTATTGTGGCAGCAATAAGTCCTACCAAAGTTTTATTTGAATCCTGATGTTCAACAAAGCCAAGATGCTGATCTGTTATTTCAATGTAATCTACTTCAAACTCGCATTGTTCAAGCATTTGATAAGCTGTTTTTTTTATGTCTTCTATACTCTTGTTTTTGAGATTTGATTTGATGTATTTTAATGCTTGATAGATTATCGTGGCAGCAGTTCTTTCTGAATGGCTAAGTCGGCTGTTTCTGCTGCTCATCGCAAGGCCATCTTTTTCTCTGATAGTGGGGGAGATTTTTATAGAACAATTGATATTACGAAGCTGAGTCATCTTTTCGATGATCATACATTGTTGATAATCTTTTTGCCCAAGGTATAAAATATCGCAAGGGATAATATTTAATAGTCTTTCCACTACAAGGCAAACACCTTGAAAATGACCTTGTCGGAACCGGCCTTCCAAAATATTTTCAAGTTTCCCAAGTTCATAATGAGTTTTTATGAATCCTGTAGGATACACTTCTTCTCGCTGAGGCAGAAACAAAACATCGCATCCTGCTGCTACAAGCATTTCGATATCGGATTCGATGGTAATGGGGTATTTTTTAAAATCATCCGGGTTATTAAACTGCGTAGGATTTATAAATATACTGCAGACTGTTAATAAGTTATCGGCTTTACTTTTACTTATCAATGAGATATGGCCCTGATGCAATGCTCCCATTGTAGGCACAAAGCCAATGCTGATGTTGTTCTTTTTTTTATTCGAAATATACTGGGTTATTTCATCGGCTTTCCGGTAAATGATCATGTGTCAGAAATTGTGCTGCAGAAGTACTTTGCTAATTTTTTTCAATTAATTATCAGTACTTTTGCAATCGGTTTTAAAAATATTGCGCAATTAATTTAGCACAAATGTCTACAAAGAAAAGAATATTATTCATTGCAAACGAGATTTCACCTTATTTGGAGCTGACGGAATTTGCGGAAGTTGTGAATAAACTTGCTGTTTTGTCTAACGACAACAACTTCGAAGTCAGATGTATAATGCCCAAATTTGGAGTTATCAATGAGCGCAGGCATCGTTTACATGAAGTAGTAAGGCTTTCAGGAATAAATGTAACAATAGACAATGATGATTATCCACTTGTGATAAAAGTGGCGTCATTACCAAATGCTCGTCTTCAGGTATATTTTCTTGATAATGAAGATTTTTTCAAGCGTAAATCTATTTTTACGGATGAAAAAGACAAGTGGTTTGCTGATAACGGCTTAAGAACTGTTTTGTTTTGTAAAGGGGCATTAGAAACCGTAAAGAAATTTGGATGGCCTCCTGATATTATTCACTGCAGTGGATGGATGACGGGATTAATTCCAATGTTTATTAAAGCAGCATACAAAAAAGAACCTGTGTTCAGCAACAGTAAAGTTATATACACAGTTGGACATAATACTTTCAAAGAAAAGCTCGGAGCTGACTTTCCAAAGTTGTGTACTATAAATGATTATGTAACAAAAAAAGAGCTGGAAATTTTTAAAGACAATAATAACGTAGCCTTATTCAGAGGCGGTGCTCAATTCGCTGATGCTATTACTTTTGGTGCTTTAAATGTAGATAAAAGTCTTGTTGAAGAATTTTCCAAAGTGAAAGGAAAGAAAGTAATAAAGTTCAATCCTGAAAGTGATTTAACAGAGTATTTACAATTGTATAGCGATCTTGCGCAGTAGAGAAAATTAACCCATCATTAAAATTTTATTTGTGCTTAAAAGAACTTTATCGGAACCTCTATTTCTAGTGTTTTTTCTTTTGTTCTTTGTTTTCGGTTGTACAAAATTAGATACCACAACAGTGGGTAGCGAACTGATTCCGGAGGTAGATAATATCAATACTTTTGCGGATACTCTGGATGTATTAACAACACTTAAAGCTTCTGAAGGTATTTACCTTGATACTACAAAATTAAATTACATAGAAAATTATGTTATTGGAAAGGTAAATGATCCTTTAATGGGAGCCACAAATGCGAGTCTTTACCTTCAAATGAAACCGCCTTTCTATCCTTATTATATTGGGAAAGCCTTAAAAGATACAATCGTTCAGGCGGATTCTGTTGTTTTGTGCCTAAGCTATAAATATTTTTGGGGGGATTCCACACAGCCAATGCAGCTCCAGGTTTATAAAGTTTCAGAAGCCGCACATGGCGAATGGGATTCGGTTTATTCATACAGAAACATAAATTTTGCACCAGACATGGGTGCTGCAATCAGCGATCCCAAGACTATTGATGTTAGAACATTAGGCAATTATGTAAAGGTGGGAATTCATGATTCTTCAAAGAATCAAATAAGAATCAAACTTTCTAATGCATTTAGAGATTTACTGTTTTCGAGAGATACCACAAGTAATAAGGCTTTTTTAAATGATTCGATTTTTAGAACATTTAATAATGGATTTGCAGTATTGGCCAATAGCGGAAATGCTCAGGTGTATTTTAATTTGCTCGATTACGAAACGAGGCTTGAGATGCATTACAAAAGAAAAAATGGAGGAGCTGTAGATACAACATATTCTAATTTTTATTTCAATTCTGGACAGCATGGTGAATTTCTTAGAAGATCTGCCGTTTCTAATAAAATCATTCGTACAAGAAATGCATTGCCAATTGGCGACCAGGAGCTTTATTTACAAACCAACCCCGGAACTTTTGCTAATCTTGAAATCCCCCGTTTGACTAATTATGGCAATAAAATCATTCATAGAGCAGAGTTGCAAATTCAGCAAATTCCTGATCCCATAAATGATAAAATTTATACAGAACCAAGTTATGTTTATCTTGATTTAATCGATACCGGTACCAACAAATGGAAACCTATTTACTTTGATTTAAACCCCACAGTATATTACGATCCTGATTATAAAATACCCGGGTTTCCTTTTTTTCCTTCCAATGGACAAGTCGATTTAGCTTACTTTGGCGGTTTCCTGAAGAAGAGAACCACTGCCATCGGAGAGCAAGGTTATTATAATATCAATATAAGTAGGTATGTGCAGGAAATAGCAACAAAAAATACTACAAATTATAAAATGCGTTTGTTCCCTGCTCATAGTTTTTCTTATACTCAGTATACTTCCGCAATTATTCCTTATCTCAATCCCATTGCCTATGGAAGGGTGCGAGTGGGGGGAGGAAGTAATCCTAATCCTGAATATAGAATGCGACTCAGAATTATTTATTCGAAAGTAAAATAAAAATAAAGCCTTAATGTTTTCATTAGGGCTTTGTTCTTTTATAGTTCAACCCTTATCTTTGCAATCTTAAAACAAATCAAACTATGTCTTATTTATTTACATCAGAATCAGTTAGTGAAGGTCATCCAGATAAAGTGGCCGATCAGATAAGTGATGCCCTTATTGATAATTTTTTAGCATTTGATCCATCCAGCAAGGTGGCCTGCGAAACATTAGTAACTACCGGCCAGGTAATTTTGGCGGGGGAAGTTAAAAGCAAAGCCTATCTAGATGTTCAGGAAATTGCAAGAGGGGTGATCCGTAAAATCGGATATACCAAAAGCGAATATATGTTTGAAGCCAATTCTTGCGGAATCCTTTCGGCTATTCACGAGCAATCAAGTGATATTAATCAAGGGGTTGACAGAAAAAAGAAAGAAGAACAAGGTGCCGGTGATCAGGGAATGATGTTTGGTTATGCAACCAATGAAACCGAAGACTATATGCCTTTAGCATTAAATCTTGCACATAAATTACTTGAAGAACTTGCCGTATTAAGAAGAGAAAATAAGCAAATCAAATATCTTCGCCCGGATGCTAAAAGTCAGGTTACACTTGAATACGATGACAATAATGTGCCTGTTCGCATAGATGCTATTGTTGTTTCCACTCAACATGATGATTTCGGAAAAGATGATTCGATGTTGGCGAAAATAAAAAAGGATATCATTAATATTCTGATTCCAAGAGTGAAAGATAAGTATCCAAAATATGCTCATCTGTTTAATAACAAAATTAAGTATCACGTAAACCCAACCGGTAAATTTGTAATTGGTGGACCACACGGAGATACAGGTTTGACTGGTCGTAAAATCATAGTTGATACTTATGGTGGCAAAGGTGCTCATGGTGGTGGAGCTTTCAGTGGAAAAGATCCTAGTAAAGTAGATCGTTCTGCTGCTTATGCAACCAGACATATCGCTAAAAATCTTGTAGCTGCCGGTTTGTGTGATGAAGTTTTGGTACAGGTTTCTTATGCTATCGGTGTAGCTCAGCCTACAAGTATCAATGTAGTAACTTATGGTACTGCAAAAGTTTCTTTAACTGACGGACAAATCGCTGATAAAGTAATGAAAATGTCTTGCTTTGATATGCGTCCGTATTTCATCGAACAAAGATTGAAATTACGTAACCCAATGTACAGCGAAACTGCTGCTTATGGTCACATGGGACGTAAGAATGAGGTGGTTGAAAAAACCTTTACTTCTCCTGATGGTAAAAAAGTTACTAAGAAAGTAGAATTATTTACTTGGGAAAAATTAGACGCTGTAAAAGAAGTAAAAAAAGCATTCGGATTAAAATAAATACTAACTAACTGCTTAATAAAAGAACCATAAGTTTCGGCTTATGGTTTTTTGTTTAATTAAAGCATAAATTTGAATAGTGAAAAATTTCAGACATCAACACCAGCGGCCCAAAAAGAATACTTTGATCATAGGAAGAGAAGCCATCATCAAAGCCATTAAAGAAGGCAAACAATTGGATCGTATTTATATGCAGTCGAATGTTCACGGCCCGGTAATTGATGAAATTAAATCTTTGGCGGCATCGGCTCTTGTTCCGATTAATAAAGTGCCGGTTGAGAAACTGAATAGTTTCAATGTCAGCAATCACGAGGGTTGTATCGGACAAATTTCAAAAATTCAATATCAGGATTTACAACAGATTATTTCATTTGTGGTTGATAATGGGGAAGTGCCTTTGTTTATTATTTTAGATGGGGTTACAGATATCAGAAACATTGGCGCCATTGCCAGAAGCGCATTCTGCTTTGGTGTTCACGCCATTATCATTCCGGATAAAGGCGTGGGTTCATTAAATGAAGATGCGATATTAACTTCGGCAGGCGCGTTAGAAAGAATTGCTGTTTGTAGAGTAAACAGTTTGATGAAAGCAGTTGATGATTTGCATTTGAATGGCATCAAAGTTTTCGCCAGTGAAATGACTGCTGAAACCAAAATTACCAAACTCGATTTTACAGAACCTTGCGCCATTGTAATGGGAGGTGAAGAGCATGGAATTTATCCTGCTTTAATGAAAATATGTGATGATAAATTCGCAATACCTATGCCTGGTGATTTTGAATCGTTGAATGTGTCGGTGGCAACTGGGGTGGTGTTGTATGAGGTATCACGACAAAGGCTTGTGTAATGTTTAAAAGGTTCAAAATGTTTAATTTGTTCAATAGGTTCAACATTTTGAACTTATTGAACCTTTGAAACCTTTTGAACTGAGTTTTCCTGATAAGCATATAAAGTTTTTTCTTTTGTAATATGGATTTTCAACATAAAATAAAACTCATCGAATGCCCGCGAGATGCCATGCAGGGATGGGCGCATTTTATTCCTACAGTAAAAAAGATTGAATACATCAATGCCTTGTTGAAAGTAGGCTTTGATACCATTGACTTTGGCAGTTTTGTGTCGCCAAAAGCTATTCCTCAAATGGCAGACACGAAAGATGTACTTAATGGTTTGGATCTTTCAAATACACATACAAAATTACTGGCTATCATTGCTAATCAAAGAGGCGCAGCAGATGCAGTTGCTTATGATGCTATTTCTTATCTTGGATTTCCATTTTCGGTTTCTGAAACATTTCAACAGAGAAATACCCATTCTTCAATAATCAATTCTTTCGCAAATGTGGAAGCTATTCAGAATTTATGTGTGAAGCACAATAAAAAAATGGTGGTATATATTTCTATGGGTTTTGGTAATCCCTACGGAGATTTATATAACGAAGAAATTGTTTTTGAATGGGTTGACAAACTAACGGCATTAGGCATTGGAATTATTTCATTGGCTGATACAGTTGGATTAGCAACTCCCATGCAGGTTGAAAGTGTAGCTGGCTATTTAATAAAACAATTGCCGCAAATTGAAATTGGTGTTCATTTACATTCTACTTCATTCAACTGGAAAGAAAAGGCTGATGCGGCTCTTAATGCTGGCTGCATCAGATTTGATGGCGCTTTAAAAGGAATTGGCGGATGCCCGATGGCTGGCGATGATTTGGTGGGAAATATGAATACAGAATTGATGATTCCTTACTTTCAAAAATTGTGTTTATTAAACAATATTAATGAAGATGCACTAAACAAATCTTTACAAATGGCCAGTGAGATTTTTATTTAAATCAAGTTTGAATTATGGAATTCAGAATGGAGTTTTCTCCTAAATCTTTTGAAACTAAATTAAAGCACAGCGATAAACTGTTTCTGGCAGGGTCTTGTTTTACCGAACAAATTGGTTTGAAATTATCACATCATAAATTTCGGACACTGGAAAATCCTAATGGTATTCTTTTTAATCCTGTAAGTATAGCTCGTTCAATTTCTTCTTACATCGCCAACAAAAATTATACTGCTGAAGATCTGTTTTTTAACAATGAACGCTGGGGTAGCTGGGATCATCATACAAGGTTTTCAAATCCTGAGCAGGCAGCTTGTTTGCAAAATATAAATCAATCACAAACCAGGGCTCATGATTTCTTGAAAAATAGTAATTGGTTGTTATTGACTTTAGGCTCATCCTTTGTTTATGAATTAAAAAATGAAAGGGTGGTTGCTAATTGTCATAAAGTACCAACAGATAAGTTCAATAAGAAACTACTATCATCAGATGAAGTTGTAGCTTGTTTAAAATCAATGATTGAAGAGTTGATGGTTTTTAATCCAAACATTAAAATTATTTTTACCATCAGTCCTGTGCGGCATCTGCGTGATGGCTTCGTCGAAAATAACAGAAGTAAAGCAAATCTCATCAACGCAGTACATGCTCTGGTTGACAGCAATTCCTCCTCGTATTATTTCCCTGCTTATGAATTAGTGATTGATGATTTAAGAGATTATCGTTTTTTTGCAGAAGATATGGTTCATCCTAATTATCAGGCAACGAATTATGTTTGGGAGAAGTTTAAAAACGGATGTATTGATGAGTCTTCATTACAATTGATGAAAGAAATTTCAATAATTAATTCGGCAAGAAATCATAAGCCATTTAATGCACAATCCAATCAGCATAAGGAGTTCCTGAAGACGAATCTGGAAAGAGCAAAAACTTTAATGAGTCATCACAGCTATTTGGATTTGAATGAGGAAATTAGATATTTCGAAAATTAGAAGAATATTTTAATCACAGATAAACAACATTCAAAAAAAACTTACCTTTCCAATCTTAAAATAAGTATTAAAAATCAGGATGTTTCCTTAGTACATTAGACTACTAAAAATCGAGTATAACAACAACGGATTTTTTGACTGATAAAAAACTCTTTTAACGTATGAAAAAAATTATTTTACTTTCAGCTTTTTCAATAATTACTTTATTTACATTCAGTCAGCGTGTAAACAAAGTAGTATTTACCAATAATGGAGCGAATACGTCATTTGGATTTTTATTAAATGAAGATGTAGTGATCAATCTTTCTCAGGAAGGCACAATGGAAACCTGGGGCGTTGATTTATATGCATCAAGAACTGCAGATTATATTCAAAGGCCACTAAAGCCTTATGATGGAAGGGTGGAGTATTACACAGAAAGAGACAACGAAGCATTCAGAGGGAAAATCAAATACATCGGTGGTACTTTAATTACTTACTATGCTAATTATGATGAAAAGTTTTTAATAGGAAAAATAAAAGCTATTGGCCCTATCAATATTAATTATTATTCAAGATATGATGATCCTTCATCAGAAGGCAAACTGAAAAGTATTGGCCAGATGAATTTGACTTATTATACCAGTTTTGATAATGATGCATACAAAGGAAAAATTAAATCTTTGGGTACTGTTGGAATAACTTACTATAATGCTTTTGATGATAAATCATACGCAGGAAAAATTAAAAATTTAGGAGGTACACCATACACGTATTATTCATCAATGGATCAGCAATATTTGAGGGGGGCTTTGAAAACCGGAAATATGATTCAGGTGATAAATGGGATTACTTTTTATATCCGATAATTTAATGAATTCTGTCTCCTCTGACTTCGGCGCTGTTCATTAATTCTTTTTCATATTTTAGCCACTCGTTCCATCTTTTTCTTACGGTTTTTTTATCGATATAATATTCAGCCAGGTTTATAAAAAGGGTGTAGTGCCCTGCTTCGCTTTCCATAAATTTTCTGTAGAAATTTCTCATATAGTTGTCATCTAAACCTTCACTGAGTCTTTTAAATCGTTCACAACTTCTGGCTTCTATTAAAGCCATAATCAACATCTGATCAAGAAATCTTTCATCAGGACTTCCTCCCTTAACTTGAAATTCAATTAATTTATTTACATAAACATCTTTTCTTTGGCGGCCCAGAACGAGACCTCTCTTCTTTAATTCGGCAAGCACCATTCTGAAATGGCCCCATTCTTCAGTTACAATTGGGCTTAATTCTTCAACCAAATGCATTTTTTCTGAATTCTTCTGAATCAGTGAAATGCAGGTTGTAGCTGCTTTTTGCTCACAATAGGCGTGGTCAGTAAGGATTTCTTCGAGTTGTATTTCTGCAAGGTTTACCCATCGTGGATCTGTAGGGAGTTTTAACCCTAATATGTTTTTGGTATGCTCGCTTATATTCGTATTCATAATCAAAATTATCAAATCAAATTTTATTTATGAGCATTTTTTTAACATAGATAAAACCATGTTTCTGCATTAGACTATTTTAATTTACTTTACACGATATTCAATAAGTATGCGTTTTGTTTTCTTTTTTATTACAGCCATTGTATCTGCAACATTTTGTTATCTTCTGGATACCAAAGTTTTACTTAAAATCCCCTTAGGCAAGTTGTTGTCGCCACAGGAAGGTATCTGGCAAAATGCGGAGCCGGTTGATCAACAATATTCGGCTGATCTTCATTTCAGAAATCTTGCAGGTAAAACGGAAGTATACTTTGATGCCAGATTGGTGCCTCATGTTTTTGCTGAAAATGAAAATGACGCATATTTTGTTCAGGGGTTTTTGCATGCCAAATTCAGATTTTGGCAAATGGAATTGCAAACCCTTGCGGCTGCAGGAAGATTAAGTGAAGTGCTTGGAGATGTGGCTGTTAATCATGACAGAGAGTTCAGAAGACTGGGGATGAATTATGCAGCAGAAAATGCATTGCAGGAAATGGAAAAAGATGAGCAAACTAAATCTGCTTGTGATGCTTATACCGCAGGTGTTAACGCATATTTGACTACACTAACAAATAGTTCATTGCCTGTTGAATATAAATTATTAGGGATAAAGCCAGAGCGCTGGACGAATTATAAGTCGGCACTTTTTTTAAAGTACATGGCTTATAATTTATCTGGGTTTGAAAATGATTTTGAAATGACCAACGCGAAATCTTATTTTAATAAAAATGATTTCGATAAGTTGTTTCCTGTATATCAGGATTCTGTTGATCCGGTAATTTCAAAAGGGACAGCAGTTGTCGATCCTAAAGTTCATCCGGTTGCACCTGCATTTGCTGATTCTTTATATTTTAATTTTATAAAAGACAGTGCAATCAACATTGTAGACTCGGAAAAGCCCAATCCCAACAATGGCAGCAATAACTGGGCAGTTAGCGGAATCAAAACAAAGTCTGGCGCACCGATTTTATGCAATGACCCTCACTTAGGTTTAAATCTTCCATCCATTTGGTTTGAGATGCAGATTTCCACACCTGAATTCAACGCTTATGGGGTAAGTTTTCCTGGTTCTCCCGGTATTATTATTGGATTTAATGACTATTGCGCTTTTGGGTTTACCAACAGCGAAAGAGATGTGCGCGATTATTATGAAATAAAATTTAAAGACAATTCAAAAAGAGAATATTGGTTCGATAGCAGCTGGAGAAAAACAACACTCAGAATTGAACGCATTAAAATAGCTGGGAAGTCCGACTTGATAGATACAGTAGCTTATACTGTTTTTGGCCCGGTAATGTATGATCAATCTTTTAGCAGAAAGAAAGGCTTAAATAAAAATTATGCGGTAAGCTGGACTGCTCACAAAAAAAGCAATGAAATGAAAACATTTTATCTTTTGGATCGTGCAAGAAATTACAATGATTATCTAGAGGCTGTTAATTATTTAAATACGCCTGGTCAGAATTGTGCTTTTGCCTGTAAAACTGGCGATATCGCTATTAGAACTGCCGGTGATTTTCCGGCAAAGTGGAAAGGTCAGGGAGATTTCATTATGCCGGGAACGGATAGTAGCTATATGTGGCAGGGGATGATTTCTAAAGATGAAACTCCATTTCAATACAATCCCGAAAGGGGTTTTGTAAGCAGCGCTAATCAACTTCCTGTGGATACTCCTTATCCTTATTATTTGGGAAGAAATTATCCTTTATATCGAGGAAAATATATAAATAGTCAACTTACTGCCATGCAGAATATTACCCCTCAAAATATGATGGCCTTGCAAACTAATAATCATGATTTATATGCTGAGATGGCAGTTCCTGTTCTTTTAAAAAACATTCAAACGGAAAAATTAAATTCACAGGAAAAAAAATATTTTGATAAACTGAAGTACTGGAATTTTGATAATGAAGCTAAATCAGTTGGAGCTATTGTTTTTGATTTAACCTGGCATAATCTTTATGATACTATTTATAATGACAACTATACTCATGCCCCAAAAAATTCAGCGATGCCGTCGGAAAGCAGTTTTTTAGAGTCATTACTTAAAGACAGCGCTTATAAATTTGTGGATATGGTTTCAACTCCATGGGTTGAAACATTGCAAGAGATGTCGACATCCGCATTGAAAAAAGCAGTGAATGCAATGGAACAACTTGAATCTGATGGTAATCTGGAATGGTCGAAATATAAGGATACTCACATAGATTATTTATTGAAATTTCCTTCTTTCAGTCGCTTCCATTTGCCAATAGGAGGAGGCGAAAATTCAATCAATGCCACTACTTCCAATCATGGGCCATCCTGGAGAATGATTGTTAGTCTTACTGAAAAAACGGAGTCCTACGGCATTTATCCCGGAGGACAGAGTGGTAACCCGGGAAGTAGATTCTATGATGATGCAATTGATAATTGGGTTTCAGGAAATTACTACGAACTTTGGCTGATGAAAAAAGAAGAGGGGAAAGATAAGCGCATCAAGTGGAAAATGAGTTTTAGCAAGAGTTAATCAATCAGTAAAAGAAAGTTCAAAATTTATATTCTTTAATATTATGAGATTTTTTGTTTCAGTTTTCTTAATGGCATTTCTCAGTTTCGCATCCTGTTTGTTTTTTCCCTGGTGGAGTATTGCTGTTGTGTGCTTTGTAGTTTCATTTTTAATTCCCCATCAATATGGGAAAGCTTTTTTAATTGGGTTTGTTGCCCTTTTTTTACTTTGGTTTGGATTGAGTTTTTGGCTAAGCTTTAAAAATAATCATATATTGGCACAAAGAATGTCGATGTTGATTTTAAACATGAACAGCCCTTTTTTACTGGTATTGTTAACTGCTTTTATTGGCGCCATTGTAGGTGGGTTATCTTCATTATCAGGCTCATTGCTTAGAGGGAAACCTAAAGATTAATCTGTAAAATTTTCTTATGAATTTATTCTTATGAAGAAATTTATTTTATTTATTTCTGTTCAGTGTATTGTAATTCTTGGTGTTGCACAAAAAATTTCCGGAACTGTATACAACGAAAAAGGCGAGTTGATTCCATTTTCTTCGTTAACGATTAAGGGGACATCCACTGGACGTACTGCAAATAATCACGCCTTTTATAGTTTCAATACTCGTCCGGGTAAAATAACTATTGTTTGTCAGCATATTGGCTACGAGGCGTTAGAAAAAACGATTGATATAAACGAGGATAAGGAACTTGATTTTATTTTAAAAGTACAATACCTCAGTATGAAAGAGGTAGTGATAAATAATAAAGGAGAAAATCCTGCATATGAAATTATTCGTCAGGCTATAAAGAAAAGAAATTATTACAATAATCAGGTGAAAGGTTTTCACTGTGAATTGTACAGTAAGGACCTTATTAAATTGAGAAGCCTCCCTGATAAAGTTATGGGTAAGAAAGTTCCTGATGAAGATCGTAGTTCAATGCTTTTGGATTCTTCTGGCAAAGGAATTATTTACCTTTCAGAAGCGATGTCAAAATTGAACAGTCAGGATCCTGATAAATTCAAAATGGAAGTGATGAGCAGCAGAGTCAGTGGCAGCAATGGTTTTGGGTTTACGTTTCCTGTCTTTGTAAATTTATATTCAAATAATGTTGCCGTATTTAAGCAAGGTTTCAATCAAAGAGGATTTGTATCCCCAATAGCCGACAATGCGTTGCGGTTTTATAAATATAAAATCTTGGGTACGTTTATTGAAAATGGAAAAACAATCAACACTATTAAGGTTATACCCAGACGCAAGTACGAGCCGCTTTTTTCTGGCATCATCAATATTACGGATGATGACTGGCGTATCCATAGCGTTGACTTAATGGTAACCAAAGAAAATCAATTGGAAGTTCTGGATACTTTAAAAATTACGCAGCTACATGTTGCTGTTGGAGATGATATCTGGAGAGTAAAAAATCAAATGTTGTATTTCAATTTTAATAAGTTTAAAATTGATGTGATTGGGAATTTTCTTTCTGTATATTCTGATTATAAAATAAATCCTGTTTTTGATAAAAAAACTTTTGATCGGGTGGTTATTAAATATGATACAGGAGTGAGTAATAGATCAAAAACATTCTGGGATACATCGAGACCTGTTCCTCTGGAATTTGATGAGCAAATGGACTATAAAATAAAAGACAGTGTATTACAATTGCAAAATGATTCTGCTTCAATTTATAATAATATAGATTCACTAAAAAAGAGACAAGGGAAAGTGAAATTATTGAGTGTTTTTTTTCCGGGAATCAGCAGGATACATTACAGTAAGAAAGGGAATTATCGTTGGGGGATTTTGCCATTAGTAAACAATATTAATTTCAATACCGCCGAAGGACTAGTATGTCAGGTTGTTTCTAGTTTTCTTAAAGAAATAGGGCCAGATAAAACATACTTAAGAATTGAACCTAATGTTCGTTATGGATTTGCCAATACTCATCTTAATGCCTGGTTAAATATTTCTGTTTCTGGAAGTGAAACCGACAATGATAATAATACACATAAAATCTCCTGGTCTTTTTCTGGTGGTAAAAGAGTATCTCAGTATAATAAAGACGTTCCGATTCTTCCTTTGAGTAACACTTTAAGTACACTCAATCAAGGAAACAACTTCATGAAGACCTACGAAAATGTTTTTGCAAATATTTTGTTTGGAAAGAGTTTTGATAACGGACTTAAATTTTCAATTCAAACATTGTATGAAGACAGAATTCCATTATTTAATGTCACCAATTTTACGTTTCAAAAAAAGGATGTTGTAAATCTTACCGAAAATTATCCTACAGACAGAGTAAGCATAGATGAGATTGTTAGGCATCAGGCATTCATTGCGTATTTTAAAATATCCATAAAGCCTGGTCAGCGTTATATCCAAGTGCCTGATGGGAAGATACCCATTGGTTCAGATTATCCAACTTTTTCTTTAAACTATAGCAAAGGAATAAGAGGGTTTCTGGGAAGTGATGTTGATTTTGACCGATGGAAGTTTTCTGTTTTTGGCGATAAGAATCTGAATCTTGCCGGGTTAATAAAATATCGGTTTAATACTGGCGGATTTTTAAACAATAAAAAAGTATATATACAAGACTATGTTCATTTTAAAGGAAGTGGTTTAAGCTCAGCTTCAGAATATGTAAATAGTTTCCAGCTTATTTCTTCATACAGCCATTCAACCACAGCTAAAATTTATTTTTCAGAAAATATTGAACATCACTTTAATGGTTTGCTGACAAATAAAATCCCTTTTTTGAAAAAGCTGAATTGGAATCTGGTAATGGGATCTAATGGATTGTATGTGGATGATGCTAATAATTTTATTGAAGCATTTGTGGGCCTTGAAAATATATTTAAAGTTTGCCGTTTGGATTTCGTTGCAGGATTTGAAAGAGGGAAAAAACCGGTAACGGCATTTGTCCTAGGAGCAGACGGGCTCTTAGGCGCTGTTATTAATTCTACAATTAAAACTGATTCTCAGGATTACACCAATAGAATTGGGTTTTAATTTTTGCCAATAATTTAATTACTTTTGTTCGTCAATTTGGTTTGCCCTGCAAGCATCCAATCTATTATCAGATTTTCCGGCAACGGAATCAAATTCGAATTTATGGCAGTATTACACAATCGTGTTTCCCAAGAGGAACTCAAGAAGCTTCTGTATGCGGAAACAGAATTTCGCATCACCATCTCATTTTATCAGTATTTTTTTATTGAAGATCCGCAGGCGTTTAGAGATGAATTTTATAAAGGGCTGAATGCACTCAAAGTCTTTGGTCGTATTTACATTGCCTCGGAAGGGATCAATGCGCAAGTAAGTGTTCCTGAAAGTAATTTCGAATCCTTTAAAAATTTCTTGTATTCATATCCGCCATTGAATGGTATCCGTTTGAATGTAGCAGTGGATGATGATGGCAAATCATTTTGGGTGTTGAAAGTGAAACTCAGAAATAAAATTGTGGCCGATGGCATCACTGATCCTTCATTTGATATGGTGAATAAAGGCAAGTATGTAAATGCAGAGGAGTTTAATCAATTGACAAAAGATCCTGAAACGGTTGTTGTTGATATGCGTAATCATTATGAATTTGAAGTTGGTCATTTTGAAAATGCAATAGAAATTCCTTCAGATACTTTCAGAGAGCAATTGCCTATGGCGGCGGAAATGCTGGAGGATAAGAAAGAAAAAAACATCATCATGTATTGTACCGGTGGTATCCGTTGTGAGAAGGCAAGTGCGTATATGCTTCACCGAGGATTCAAAAATGTGTTTCATCTGGAAGGCGGTATCATTCATTATGCTAATAATGTAAAGCAAAAAAATTTAGACAATAAATTCCATGGAAAGAACTTTGTGTTCGACGACAGGCTGGGAGAACGCATCACTGATGAAATTATCGCCAAATGCCATCAATGCGGAAAACCAGCAGATGATCATACCAATTGTAAAAACGAAGGATGCCATTTGCTTTTTATACAATGTGACGAATGCTCCAAAAAATACCAAGGCTGTTGCAGCGAAAAATGCCATGAGATTATTCAATTGCCTGAAGAAGAACAAAAGCAATTACGTAAAGGGATTGATAAGGGGATGATGGTGTTTAATAAGGCGAGGAGGAGGAAAGGCCAATTTGATAATTAGTTAATTTGATAATTGGGGAAAGCTGGATAGGCTGGATAGGCTTGATAGGCTTGATAGGCTGGATAGGCTCAAAATTTTGTTACGTTCAATTTGTTCAAAAGGTTTTTTCTGAAAGAAATCCAACATCTTGAACCTATTGAACTTCTGAAACCATTTGAACAACAATAAACAATATACCACAAACAACTTCCCCCTTCGGTGGATTGAGGGGGCTAGACATTGAACCTAAAATGCATCACATCTCCATCTTGTACCAAATATTCTTTTCCTTCGATTCTTAATTTCCCGTTTTCACGGCAGGCAGCTTCTGAGCCTAAGCTTACAAAATCATTATAAGCAATTACTTCAGCTTTGATGAATCCTTTTTCAAAATCAGTATGGATGACACTTGCCGCTTGTGGCGCTTTCCAACCATGTTGTATTGTCCAGGCACGAACTTCTTGAACACCGGCGGTGAAATAAGTAGAGAGATTGAGTAATTTATAAGTCAGGTGAATTAATCTGTCTAGAGCAGGTTCAACCATTTTGTATTCTTCCATGAACATCTCCTTGTCATCTGCCGTTTCTAATTCGGCAATTTGCGCTTCGATGGCGTTGGTCATTACAATCACTTCGTTGCCTTCATTTTTTACCGCTTCGATTAAAGCTTGAGAATATTTATTTCCAGTATGCATAGACGCTTCGTCAACGTTTGCTACATACAAAATGGGTTTGTCTGTTAACAAGAATAGATCAGCAATGGCAGATTTGTCTTCTTTGCTTAAGCCCAATGCCATGATGTTTTTTCCGTTGTTCAATTGCTCAAGACAAGTTTTCAATACTTCATATTCTGCTTTCAATTTGGCGTCGCCTTGTTTCAAAAGTTTTTCAGTACGTTGGATTTTTTTCTCAACGCTTTCCATGTCTTTTAATTGCAATTCAGTTTCGATGATGCCTTTATCTCCAACAGGATTAATTGGACCTTCATCTCTCAAAATATTTTCATCTTCGAAACAACGAATCACATGAATAATGGCATCTACCTCACGGATATTAGCCAGGAACTTATTACCCAAACCTTCGCCTTTACTAGCGCCTCTAACCAAACCGGCGATATCAACGATTTCAATTTGAGTAGGTACTACACGATTAGGTTTTACCAACTCTTCCAATTTATTCAATCTAGTGTCTGGTACGTTCACCAAGCCTGTGTTAGGTTCTATGGTGCAGAATCTATAATTACTTGCCTGTGCTTTTGCACTGCTGCTCACTGCGTTGAAAAGGGTTGATTTGCCTACATTGGGTAATCCTACAATACCTGCTTTTAATGACATTTTGGGTTTATTTTTTGAAGTTGCAAATGTAGGCTAAAAGCAATGTAAAATGTAAAATATTGAATGTAAAATGTAAAACTTGGTTGGTATGTCGTGGCAATGTCTATTGCAAGGGAAGTTGCTTTTTTAGGGGTTATGTTCAAATGGTTTCAAAGGTTCAAGAGGTTCAATAAGTTTGTTCCTCAGCGTAGTCTCTAAAATCTCACTTCTCCGCGGTGAAAAAACGTGGTTAACCCAGCAAGCTCACTATTTCCCTCGGTGTCATTACCGGCAACTTGCTTTTTTTGAAATCTTTCGTGTTTCGGGTAACGATACATTCGATTTCTGAATGGGTAAGAGCAGTAAAATATTGCATCGCGTCTTCAAAATCGTTGAAATCAGATTGCATTGATTTGATGACCATAACTTTTGATGCATCGAGAATGTTTGTCCATTCACTCAAAGTAAATAGCATTTTGATACATTCCTTATGCGAATATTGTCGGCGAAGTATATAGTAAATGTTGTTGAATGACAATGCACTCACATAAATGCTCAGGTTACTCGATAAAGAATGATGGAAAAGCAGGGCAGCATCTTCAGCATAGGGCTCACGGTCTGCCAGAAAATCTATGATCACATTGGTATCGAGAAAAATTGTTTTCATAATAGGGAGGGAGCTAGACAGATGATAATATTATATTTATTTAGTGCTTTTGTAAATCGCTTCAGCTAACTCTTTTTTATAGTCGAAATTTCTGGGCAACTTCAATTTACCTTTCAGTTTCATGATTTCGGGGGAAAGGGAAGGTTTTTTTTCTACTGTAGTGGCTAATGATTTTAGATAATTCTCTACTAGACTGGATAAACTTTTTTCTTTTATTCTTGCATATTTTTTAGCTATACGAATCACTTCATCATTTATAGTTAATGTAAGTTTGGTGGTCATATTGCACGTGTTATTTAAAAATAAAGATACGTGTTTGTATTTTGAAGTCAAAATATTTTGCATGATTTGTCTCCGATTTTGGGTAGCAAGTTCGTCAATCCCTATTTCAAAAAAATGAGTTTTTCATCTTGAAAGTGGTGTTTTTTTTACTTTGAAATGTTGGTTGATTGTAGATAGGCTGGATGAGCTGGATACTGGATAGGCTTGATACTAAATACTAGATAGGCTGGATGAGCTTGATACTAGATAGGCTGGATAGGTTGGATAAGCTGGATAAGGTGCCACAACAACAACAAACAACAAACGCCAAACAACAAACAATTCAGCTTTGTATAAAATCTAACCTTTTAAAAAAACATCTAAGAACGCAACGTCCCTTTCAGGAGACATTGCTGAGAAGATAGAACCAGAAACCTTTAAACCTCAATGATTCCTTCCATTTGCTTATTTTCGTACATTCAACCCCAAATTAAAACACATGGCATTAAGTCGCATCTGGTCGGCCTTTATTATTATCGCAATTCTTGTAGCCTCTGCAAAAATGTTTTTCACTTCAGAGAACAAATCGATTTTTAGTTCAATGGTAACCGGTAAAACGGGAGATACCATTTTGGTGAGCAGAACTGCTGTAAATAAGGCGGCTCCGGGCGTAATTAGTATTATCGACAGCAATGGCGTTTTTGCTGAAGGCGATATAAAAACCATCAGAGAAAGTGACATGCAAATAAAGTCTTTTAAAATTCAGTCGGCGGATGGGATTATCGAGACTTGCCAAACTGCGGTTACTTTATGTTTGAAGCTGATTGGCTTTCTGGCTTTGTTCATGGGCTTTTTGTCGATTGCAGAAAAAGCAGGCGGCATCCGATTTTTATCAAGAATCATCAGTCCTTTTTTCTCCAAAATATTTCCAGAGGTTCCCAAAGGTCATCCGGCTATGGGGCATATGATTATGAATTTTTCTGCGAATCTTTTAGGATTAGATAATGCCGCAACGCCATTTGGATTGAAAGCGATGGATAGTTTGCAGGAGCTGAATCCAAAGAAATCAACAGCTTCCAATTCGCAGATTATGTTTTTGTGTTTGCATGCATCCGGATTGACATTGATACCGGTAAGTATTATAGCCTTGCGTTCTGCAGCGAAAGCCGCCAACCCAATGGATATTTTCATTCCTTGTATGATTGCTACATTCATTGCAACGATTGCTGCCATGATGATTGTGAGTGTCAAACAAAAAATCAATATTTTTCAGCCGATAATTTTAGGTTGGATTTTGGGGATATCTGCGATTATAGCTGCATTGATTGTTTATATCAAATCATTGAATACAGATGCTGTTCAACAGTTTTCCGGTTCATTGAGCAGCGGTTTGATTTTGTTTATTTTCATTGCGATTGTATTGGGTGGCTTGTACAAAAAGATTGATGTGTTTGATGCATTTATTGAAGGTGCAAAAGGAGGCTTTGAAACGGCAGTAAGAATTATTCCATATCTCGTTGGAATGCTAGTGGCGATTTCTTTGCTTAGAACCAGTGGTAGTTTTGATGCCTTGATTGGCGGTATAAAATCATTGTTTGTTTCAATAGGAATGGATACTCGTTTTGTAGATGGTTTGCCAACGGCTTTGATTAAGCCTTTTAGTGGAGGAGGAGCAAGAGGGATGATGGTGGATACGATGAAAACATTTGGCCCTGATTCTTTTGCAGGTCGACTTTCTTGTATTTTGCAAGGGTCTTCTGATACTACATTTTATGTGATTGCCGTTTATTTCGGTTCGGTATCGGTTAAGAATACACGCTATGCGGTAGGCGCCATGTTGCTCGCAGATTTGATTGGCATCATTACTTCAATTGCGCTGGCTTATGTATTTTTTGGATAGGATAATTATTCATCATCATTCTCTGTAGAAATAGGCCCAGTGAACATTCCAATGAGTTCCTTGGCTTTGTAAATATTTCTATTGTATTTATTTCCGATGACAATGATCGTTGCGTCTTCTTCAATCAATCTAATGAATACCGCATTACTTCCATGCCACCAGCCATTATGATAAATGATTTTCTTGTGAGGGAAATTGTACATTCTCCAACCCAATCCGTAATTTCTTATACCCGATTTTTCATTGCTGTAAGGTTTATAAGCTTCGTCTAATGTGGCTTTGTTTAAATACAATCCGGAAGTTAATAGCCTATCCCATTTCAATAAATCTTGTGGTGTAGAAAAAATGTTTTTATCTCCATATACTTTATCCAAATTGATAAACACTGCCTGATAGTTTCTGTAATCGTAGCTTGGTGTTATTCTGGCAGAATCTGTATCGGTATATACAAAGCTGCTATTCATTTTTAAAGGTTCGAAAATTGATTTTTTAATGTATTCAGGATAAGTCATTGATGTTACTTTCTCTATCAATAAAGCCAGTAAAGCGTAATTCGTATTGCAGTAAGCAAAATGTTTGTTGGGTGGATTGATATTTCTCAACACATTTTTCTTGCTGATTAAAGTTTTCAATACATCCAGGTTGGTAACAAATGTTTTGGCACTCCAGCCAATCTCATCCATGAAATAAACATAGTTGGGTAGACCGCTTCTGTGATTCAATAGACTTCTTACGGTAACACCAGGGTAATTAAATTCAGGAAAGTATTTTGAAAATTGATCATCGATATTCAGTTTTTTATCTTGCCATAATTTAA
>CANFGZ010000018.1 GCA_947446585.1 Chitinophagaceae bacterium
GAACACATTTTTTAATTTCATCAATGGAATCATCAGAAATAACAAAGTGATCTAAATTGATGAGACACCAGTTGATATAACCTATCTCTTCACCTATAACCTCAAGAATTGTTTTTCCTGTATGTTTTCCGAAAGAGAATCTATCGTTTATGCTGTATAATTTCATTTTGTTTAATTTATAGTTTGATTAAGCTGCTACTCTTTGTGTGTAAAAAATTTTAGATTTCTTTCTAATTTGTTTGTAAGGGTCTTTCGCACGATAGCATGTTATCACGCAGTCCCTTCTTGTAACAACTACGGTGTTTTTCAATTTTTCTTTTTCTTTTTCAAATTCATCTGGGATTCTGTTTTCACCCAAGATGTGAAATTCAAGTCCCTGCTTTTGGATGATTTCTCCATATGCCAAGGCAAGCGATAGCCTGTCATTGTTGATGCCTCTTTGAGATGCTCTTTCCATAGAATGGTATGAGTGTTCAAACTCAAATTTCTGAACCATACCGGCTTTGTCTGTTGCATAAACATTAAATCTTTTTAGATTTTCCATTAGTTTTGATTTGTTTTATAAAGATTGACTTAAACTGTGCAGTCATCATGCATTAAATACTTTGTTTTTGATAATTACTGAATTTAATTTCATCAATAATATTGTCAAGGTTTTCCATTACTATTAATGACGGTAAAACGTTTTTATATTTCATCCTGTGTCTACAATTAATAATTTGATACACTTTGATCTTGTTTTTTTTTAGAATTTCAATACAAAATAATTTGAAGACGAAATGAACCTTCGAATTTGGTATATCATATCCTTTATCTAAAAAGCACAAAAACAAGTATCTTAATGCTACATTATATCTTGATAGAAAATCTTGCTTGAATTTCAATTTTTCTAGGGCTGCTAATTCCTGTTTTTTTCTTTGAAAAAAATTCCTAGGAATTACAACCAAATTGTTTGCATATAAATCTTCTAAATAATCATTATTCATAACTAATATTTTGAATTTTAACTACTACACTGCCAACCGGTAATACAACATTTTTTTCTTCTTGGATTGTCATATTACATAGAGCAATCCCCATTGGCGAGTCGTAGCTTATTCTTTTATTTTTAATATCAGATTCTCCACTACCTACTATGAAAAAAGTTTGAATCACATTAGGACTTCCGTTTCTTTTCATTTGAACTTCAACTTTAGACCCAAGCTGAACCTTTGTTGCATCAATTTTTGACACATCTAAAATTGTGGAGTTGCTCAACTTTTGTTGTAATAATGAAACCTCATTAGCCAGCATTTCTTCTTGCTGACCCAATTGTGTCCAACCAGGATTGTCGTGCCAGCCATCTCCACTTGCAGAATATGCATGTGCTTTTTCTTCTCTTATTTTTTTGAGATCTTCAATTTTTTCATTCAAACGGTTTTTCAATTGTTCGAATCCTTTTTCAGTTAGAATTGTTTTTTTCATTAGTTGTAGTGTTTAATTATTTGATTGATTTCGTTTTTTAGTTCTTCTTTATTTCCATTATTTGCTAGTATTATTATTTCAACATTCTCTATTTTCTTTTTGTATAGATTACCAGCAATCAATTCATCGTATATCAACTTGTCGGTTATCAATTTTTCTTCTGCTTCATCGCTTTTTCTGATTTCTTTTTGTTTTCTTTTTCTGATATTTCTACTAGCGGTTTCAACTGGAGTTTCAAGCCAAATCAATACATCAGGTTTCATTATTCCTTTATATTGGTTTTCTACTTTTCTAATTGTATAAAATGGGTCCGACCATTTCATCCATCGAGATACATAAGATGTAAGAATACTTCTGTCGCCAACAATCATTTTTTCCTTTTTATCAGGTTGATTCCAATAAGCTCTGTGAATAAATAAATTTTCAATAAAATCATCATTGCTTTTCAACTCAGGATTTATTTGATGAAATTTTTCCATCGGATGATTTTTACTCATTGATGCGGTAATTGGAAATAACTTCATATGTTTTGCTTTTGTATCGGCAAACAATTCGTTAATAATTGTTGATTTTCCTGAACCTTTTATTCCTTCAATTGCTATATACATTTACTTAATTTTTTTGCGGGAAGATTTTTTCAATATTTTTTTCAAGCATTTTTATTAACTCCAGCGATTCATATTTTACTGTGTTTTTTTCTTCATCGTTTATCTCTCTTAATGCAAACAGATTGCATGTATTGTTTTCTGGCTTACCCGTTAAGATTAATGTTAATGACTCTTGCCCTTCTTGATTTTTTATTCTATGCAACTCTTGAGGTAACATAAGATATGTTTCTCCAGCTTCATAAAATCTTGATTCAATTTTATGAAGAGAAACCATGCCTATTTTATCAGTTGAATAAGACCCGGTACTCTTATCTGAATTGTATACATAATGAATTAGCTTATTTTCATCGCTCACAAGTTGAGATTGTTCAAACATATCCATCTCTAATGTTCCACTTAATATTGTAGAAGCAAATGCCCATCTGTGATCGTGAATATTTTCCATTGGAATTTTTGAAGACACTCCAAAATGGTGTAATCGTAATTTGAAATTTTTGCCAGAGAGTAGTACAATTTTATGAAAACCATTTTCGTGATAGTAAGATTCGTCTAACATTTTTGCAAACAATAAAGGGTTATCTATAATCCTTTTAATCAATAATGACAAGGTATCTGGCTGAGATAAAGATTGATTGATTAATGTTAAAATCTCCGAAGAATTGTTATTAAGTAATTCATCTATTGTTTCTACCAAACCATTTATGTTATTATTCAAAATAGAATTTCTCATAAATGATTTGCTTTCTAATATGTTTGTAATTGTTGCCATTTTTTTTATTTCTTTTCTTGTTTTCAAATCGTTTTGTAAAATTTACTATCAACTGTGCAGTCATCTTGCACACAAGTATTTAAAATTTTTTTCAGTTTTTTGATTTTTCTGAATCATTACTGAGGTGCATTTTGTTGTAGTTAAATAGTATCATTATTTATAGTTTGGCAACAACTATTCTAATACAATGCCAAGAAAAATAAAAAAATAAAATATTGAAAATCAAATAGTTATAAAAAATAGAAAAAAAAGATGTTATAAATTATAAGCTTATTTATATTTAATAATGAAAACGTTAATTACATGGTTTGGTTTCAGAGAGGATTTTACTTCAGAATCTCAATCTTCATTAAATATTTTGCCTTCTGGTTTTACTGGATCGATACACAAAGACATTTATGACAATTATCAATTTGACAGACATCTTATTTTGTTTACTCAAGACAATTCTGGTCAAATAACCAAGGAGTTGACTAAAAGAAAATATATACTAAAGGAGTTTTTTTCTGATCAATATCCAAAAAGAGAAATTGAATTTATTGAAACGGGAATTGACAAAAATGATCTTCAAAATTTTCAGGTAATTGAAAGCAAATTAAGAGCGTTATTACTTGGATTTGATGCATCTGATGAATTACATATTATTGCAGGTACTGGACCAACTGCTGTTGGAATGGCTTGGTGTACACTTAATTTGTCTTTGAAAGAACGGTTTAAATTATATGTACTTGAACGAGCAGAATACACTGCGAATGGTGATCGAGCAGCATTAAAACAAATCGAGCCCTTTATAAATCAGTTGCTTGATGATACGCTTAGAGAAACGAGATTTAGTTTAAACCTACCTGCTGATATTTACTGCGATGATATAGTTAATGAAGAATACAAGAAAGCAGAAACGTATGCTAAATCTGCCGAAATGAATGTTTTGATTTTGGGAGAAACTGGCTGTGGAAAAGACAAACTTGCAGTGCACATCATTAAAAATTCTCCTTTAGCTGATAAGCCATACAAAGCAATAAATTGTGCATCTCTTCAAGATGAAGTATTATACAGTGAGTTATTTGGTCATGTGGCTGGTGCATTTACAGATGCTAAAAATGACCGGAAAGGTTTATTTGAAGAATGTAATGGAGGTACATTGTTTTTGGATGAAATTGGAGACATTACACCATTTATGCAACAAAGTTTGTTGAGAGCTATTGAAAACAAGGAAATAAAAAAATTGGGATCTAATGAGGTCAAAAAGAATATTAATGTAAGAATAATCGCAGCAACAAATAATAATTTATATGAAAAGTGCAAAGCTGAAAAGTTCAGATGGGATTTATATTACAGACTTTGTAATCCAGAAATAATACTCACACCATATAGATTCAGAACAATTAAAGAAAGAAAACTGGTGATGGATCATTACCTTAAATTACTTGAAAAAAAATGGGGAAGGAAAATTCAATTTACAAAAGAAGCAGCGCAAATTATTGATAAATATAGTTTTCCAGGTAATTTCAGAGAGATATACAATAGTTTAAATTCACTATTCCCATTACAACTTGAAAAAGTTAGAGCGGAAGATTTGCCGGCAAGATTTAAAATGACTGAAAACGAAATAGATGAATCTTATGAATCTGTTTTAAAGAATCATTGTATAAGAATCTATCGCAAATATAAATACGATTTAGCCGCAACAAAAAAAGCACTTGGTTATGGGAATAGTACGCAATTAAAAAACAAATTGAAGGAATGGAATGTATATATTGAGTCATCAAATTAAAATTAGATTATGGAACTTATAAATATTTTAGAGATAACAACACCATTCGGTTACAGACGATTTAAATTATTGAAAGGCGATATTTCGAAAACAAATATTCCAGTTGAATTATTATGCGTATCTGCATTCAGAGGAGGCTATGAACCAACACCAGGAACTGTGATGGGTAGTTTGTATAATAACAAAGGGATACTTGTAAAGGATTTGGCAAAAGAACCATTGATTGATTTAAGAGGTTCGGAAAATACATTTGTAACAAGAGAGTTATTTGAAAGTAATATCAAAAGAATTCTTTGTCTAGAAATGGTTGGTACAAAAAAGTCAATCGATGATATTCTGAATTCATTGCTAATAACTATCTACCATTCAGAATTGAAAGGGATAAAAATAAAGAATATAATGATGCCGTTGATTGGAACTGGTAGGCAAGGTATAGATAAGGTTGAGCTTCTTGGTTCACTGCTTAAAAAAGCGGAATATTTGTTGAAAACATCAATAGGGATAGAAGAAATATTTCTTGTTGCTTATTCGGATGATGATGCTGAAAAATTAAACACAACCATGAATATTTTGCTGAAAAGGAGTGTAAATATTTTTCAAAAGTCACAAATAATAAACAACATTGGCAGCAACATTGATGAAATGATAAATCGTAATCTAAATAAATATCAGGCGGGTTGCTTTTCCGAACTAATTGAAATTCTAAAAATGTCAGAAGTGAATGCGTTTCGATTAGCCATTACTTCTAGAAAGATTTGTGAAGCGATACTCAATAGTGTATTAAAAAATAGAATAGAAGGAGATCTTTCAACAAAAATTAGTAAACTCAAGGAGGAAGGTGTTGCGCCATGGTTAATTAACTATTTTCATATGCTCCGAATATTTGGAAATGCTTATGCTCATGAAACCGATGCACAAATGAGTGAACAGGATATTATTATTGCAGTTTTTGGATTGGAACGAGTGATTGAGTTTTATGATAAATTATAAAACTTTATCTGCAAAAGCCTTTTTAATTACCAGGCTAGCCCAAATATGATTATTATGAAAATCAATAGGGTATTCATTTTTCTTTTTTAATTCTTTTGCAAATTCAGCAAGCTCAGAAATTGTAATTTCAGGTTTGGAATCTTTTATTTCATTTAGCGCTTCATTAGAAATTACAAACTCTCTATGATAAATTAAACACCATTCAATATAATTGTAATCAAAATCAACAACCTGCTTTAGGGTTTCAGACTTGTGTTTGCCAAAGTTGAATTTTGTGTTAAGTGTATATTCTTTCATTTTTTATTCATTTTTCAAATGTTGCTATTTATTATGCATTCAATATGCATAACTTACTTTTCATATTGACCCAAAGAATTTGAGAGTCTAGATTTTATGTGTTTTACAAGAGCAGCCGGGGAAATTATTTTTACGCTATCAGCATAAGAAATTATCAATCGTTCTAGTTCATAATTTATCATAACATTTAATCTAACCTCCAAAGTATTTTCATCAATTCTTTTGGATTTTTGAGAACCATGAAGCGGTTTGGTTTCAACGTAATGTGTTGTTTTTCCATAGATATGTAATACAATATTTTCAGCTTTATTCTTTTCTGGTTTTGTTACGCCGATAATGTCTTCAAAATAATCAATCCAGTCAATTTCTTTGTTTAGTTTATATCGACCTTTTACTTCTTTTATATCTTTTATTCTGTCGAGCGCCATGTTCCAATCAGACTTTTCCTTTTCGGGATTATACCCAAACAAAAACCACCTGTTATTGTATTGTTTCAAATAGTATGGGTGGATTACAATCTGAAATGGCTTGTCTAATTCAAAAGGTTGATAGGTAATTTTAAGTACTGTTTTATTGAAAATGGCGTTGTGAAGAGCGCCCAAATGTTCTATGCCTTTCAAATACTGATTGTTATCAAATTCAATAATAGTTGTGTTTTCATCTCGTGAAATACCTTGTCTGAGCTTGACAATTAATTCATTTATCCATTCAAATTGAGGCATGCCTTTGAATTGAGACAACGTTACAAGAGTAGTTTTTAACTGATTAATTTCAAATTCATTAAAAGGCATATTATTGATGGAAAAATCAGTGTCTTTATATCTATAATAAACCTTTTTTCCTTCTCTTAAAGATTCTAACTCAATGTCCCAACCATCTGTACTTTTCATAAAATTGATATCATCAAATATTTGTCGACGGCTGATTCCATTAGAATTAGGATCAATTTCAAGCAATACTTTTTCACATTCTTCAATCAGTGTATCAATGAAATATTTTTTTCCGGGGTTACGAAAACAAGAATCTAAAATTTTATAACGAATTAAAGCGTTTTTATTAGTTGACATAAAATAAATAAGTAATTTTAATGAAATTAAGAAAAACTGTGCAAAATGACTGCACAAATCATTCAAAAATTGCTTAAAATATACTACTATGTCTTTTTTTCACGGATTCTCAATTAAAAATTTCAAAATATTTCAAAATAAATTTCAAATTAATACAGCACCAATTACTTTGTTAACAGGTGCAAATAACAGTGGAAAATCCACTATAAATCAAGCCGTCAAATTATTAAAAAATTATTATCAAGGAGACATGGGTAATGTGGATTATAAACATGATAAAACTTCAATAGATTTCCAAAAGCTGGTAAACGAAATGCCATTTACCATTTTAGATAAAAAAATAGGGTCATTACAAAACTTAAAAAATGTTAAGAGTAAGAATAATATTATAGAGTTTTCATTGCCAAGCAATCTTGAGTATTACAAACATCGAACAGAATTGAAAATAACAATAGAAATAAATGAAAATGAACTGTTACCAGCGATACCAATCAAAATATGCCTTTCAGATATAGATAATCAAATTGATTTATTTACAATTTACAAATCCGAAAATCAAGAATATAATTGCAAAATTAATTATTTACAATTTTATAAAACCTATAAAAACGATTGTGAGAATTATTTGATTTTAAATCAAATGTTAGATACTTACGAGTACAATAAAGAGGGGTTATCTGATTCAGAAAAAAAATCAGCTAAAGAAGAATTTGAAAAAATTTATTTTGAGATTTTTGGCGATATCGAATTGTCGATAGATTCTACTAACTATTCACCAGAAGAATTTGGAAAATTAAACTGGGTTTTTAATAAGCTAGATTACAAGCATGATTTTACACATTTTTTTGAAAATCAAGATGGCATCCAAAAAATATTTAGACAACTAAATAAATGTTGTGCCAGAGCTTATTCATCTGATTCAATAATAAATTTGGATTATTTAGATGAATTAAATCGTTTTAATTTTATGCATGAGGTTGGAAGTCATTATAAATCTTCAACGGATTCTCAATCTACTTCAGAGAAGTTTATTTTACAAATACTTGAGGAACTATCTAAAGTAGAATTTGAAGTTTCAAAACCTTATGGAATAAGTTCAACTGTAAATGAAAAAATAAAGTGCCCTTCAGCAAATGTCACAGCAATTCTAAAAAAATATGAAATAAACACTTATTTGCCACCGGAAAAGTCTATCGATTTTTTGTCACCGGAAAAGTCTTTCAATAGTTTAAATGTAATCAATTTTTTTAATTTCAGAGATTCTCTAATTTCAGATAGAGGTCTGGATTTTTTTCAAATTTATATTCACGAAGAAATAACAAAGGCAATTAAAAGTTGTCTTAGTTTTAATTCAATTTATTTTAATAACTCTTATGGCATCTTTAACAAAACAAGGATAGTTGATCTAAGACAAAATGGTGACGAGGAAAAAGACATCTTAGATTTTTTAAAAAATGAATATTACCGTAATCCAAAAACAGATGTAAATAAGTTTTTATTAAAATGGTTGAGAGAATTTGGAATTGGTGATGACATTAATTTTTCAAAAATCGAGTTATTTGCTCAGATAAAGACTGAAAGAAATGGATTATTATTTAATTTTTCAGACGAAGGATTTGGAGTTTCGAAGCTTTTTCAATTAATCATTCAAATCCTCAACACCTCAAATAATTCCTATGTAGATGTGGTTAATATATACAACCCCTCTGTTCTTTTATTAGAAGAGCCTGAAAGTGGTTTACACCCTGCCCTACAATCAAAACTAGCAGAATTCTTTTTTGAAGCTTATCAATTATTCAATATTCAGTTTATTATTGAAACCCATAGTGAGTATTTAATTAGAAAATTACAGACAATGACAGCAGATACAAATTGTAATTTGACTCCTAAACACACTCAAATGTATTATTTCTATCACCCCGACTCAGTTCGAGAGGGAGAGCAACAGGTATATCCCATAAATATTGAAGAAGATGGAAGTATGACAAGGCCTTTTGGGAAGGGTTTTTATGATGAATCTACTAATCTTAACATTGCCTTATATAACTATTCCAAAGTAAATAAGAATTAGTATGAGTAAAATGCTACAAATTTTTATTGATGTTGGATTTTTACAATACTATTATGAAGAATGTGCAAAGCCATTTGATAGTATAAAAAAGAAAACCGAATTGGTATTTATTGGAGAATTGATACGTAGACACAACGTCTATCTAAATATTAACGATGAAGTTCTTAATAATTTAAGAATGAATAATCATGTGTCTGAAAAATTATTATGTTTAGACTGCCAATCTTATATCAAATTATTTTTCAACTCCAGACATCACTTAGTAAAATCATGCTACAATCAATGTAATTCATTGCTTACTTCACCTGAAAAAGTACAGAAAGAAGAGATAATTCCAACTTTTTACTTAACTGACTTGAATTTAATTGAATCTAAAAAATTACAAAATGAAACCGGTATCATTACAATCAACAAAGAGTTAGATTTTCATGATTCCTTTCATAGGGTTTTTATAAAACCGATAAAGCAAAGTAGAAAATATTCGTTAGTAGAATTTACAGAATTTCTACCCAAAGCAAATTCAATAATAATTGAAGACCCTTATTTTTACACTGCTACAAATGATTTTATCTTAGAATTGATAAATCAATTGATTAAATGCGATCAAGATCCAATTGATCCAGTAAGAATTCTGATTGTAATTACTGAGATAAAACAAGAAGAAATAGAAAAAATTATAATGCTAAATCTTTTTAAAGAATTTTGTATAAAGTTGAATAGTGAACATTCTAAACGAATATTTATTGAAGTACGCCATTCAAATAAGATGCACGATAGAAATGTTTTTTCAAATAACTTTTGGTTTAGCTGTGGACACAGTTTTAAAGATTCTTATAATACAGATACTGAATGGCTATATCGTCCTGTTGCCATCTATTTTTTAGAATACATACAAAGATTACAATTTGCAACTGAATTTATTTTTAAAAAAAGATACAAATGTGAGAATCTTTTGTGTAGACAAGTATATCCGGCAGTAAAATTATTTTAATATGCAGAATCACTGCATAGAAATGGATTTAGTTTGCATTGATTATTTCATAAGAGAAATTAAAATTCATGTTTTATATTAATCTTTAAAAAATGAAAATGAAAAAAGAAATTTTAGAGTATCTCCACTTTCACACACCAACTACCGAGCAAAAGACAGCTCTAGAAGCATTGGCACTTTTTGTTGAAGAGTCGAATGAAGATGACTTCTTCATACTCTCTGGTGCTGCTGGAACTGGAAAAACATCAATTACTTCTGCACTTATAGGATATCTCAATGATAATAAAATTCCTTTTAAAATTGCTGCGCCAACTGGAAGAGCAGCGAGAATACTTGGAAAAAAATCACAAACAATTTCAAGCACGATTCATTCTTTAATTTACACTGCTGAAACAAATAAAGAAACAGGTGTAGTTAGGTGGAAACTTAAACAAAATAATAGCAAAGATTTTACAGTGTTTATAATTGATGAGTCTTCCATGATAAACGCAGAATCAACTGGTGATGGTATGTTCCAATCAGACAATTCGTTATTAAGTAGCTTAATAAAATACATTCGTACAGGCAATGAAAAAAACAAAGTTTTGTTTTTAGGAGATCGAAATCAATTGCCTCCTTATGAAGAGGACGAATCATTAGCTTTAGACCCAAATCATTACAGAAAAAATTTTAATTGGAAAGGCTCTTTTCATTACTTAACTGAAGTGAAGCGAGTAGAAGATGGTAGTTATATTTTAAAAAATGCCACAAATCTCAGAAGATCAATTGACGAAAATATAGCAATACCTAATTTACAAGGCAATAGAATAAAAAACGTTTGGGAGGCAGCAAAAGAATTCGCAAAAGAATTTAATCCAGATCTATTAGATCAAAGTGTAGCAATAGGAAGGTCCCATAAGACTAACAAGATGTTCAATGATGAAGTAAGAAAAAAAATATTCGGCTCCCAAACCAAATTAATTGAGAACGGCGATTTATTAATCGTATTACAGAATTGGAAAAGAGGAGAAAACGTTCTATATAATGGAGATCATGTTCTTGTAGAAGAAGTAGATTTTTCGCAAAAGCAAAGTGTTTGTGGGCTTGATTTTGTCCCAATTAAATTAAAGGCACAAAAATTAGATGGTTCGATATTAATAATTGAAGATTTTATTTACTTAGAAACGTTAATGGCAGAAGATGGAAAAATACCTTTGGAGGTTGAAAACCAACTTAGGGCTGAACGTTTTAGAAAAAATAAACACTTTTCTGACTCCGGCAATTCAGAAGACGACCAATTCGTTGGCGCACTTAAAGTTGGCTATGGCTACGCTATTACTTGTCAGAAAGCACAAGGTGGAGAATGGGATAAAGTGTATTTAAATATTTTTGGAATACAAGATAAAAAATGGCTTTATACTGCTGTAACTAGAGCGAAGAGCGAATTAAATATTTATTAACCCCCCTTTAATTTTTGCCAGAAACCAAACAACATATCAAATTATCCGAACTGAATAAGCAAATTCAAGCAGTTGTAGAAAGTAACTTCAATGAATTAGCGCTTTGGGTAATTGCAGATATTACAAACCATAGTTTCAAAGAAAAAACCAATTACCATTATTTTGATTTAGTCGAGAAATCAGAAAACTCTAATGAATTGGTTGCAAAGATTTCTGGAAAAGCATGGGGCACAGGTGCAACTAAAATCCGTGAATTTGAAAAAATCACAGGACAAAAATTCACGAATAACATTAATGTACTTGTTAAAGTCAAAGTCAATTATCACATTGTGTTTGGATTGTCTTTAGATATTTTAGAAGTAGATGCAAACTTTACAATTGGTGTATTAGAGCAACAAAGGCAAGCAACACTTTCTAGTTTAGTTGAAAATAATCCCGAAGTAATTACTAAGGTTGGTGATAGATATGTTACAAGAAATGCTAAGCTTCCGCTCCCAATGATTATCCAACGCATTGCAGTAGTGTCATCTAAAACATCAGCTGGTAATGAAGATTTTAAACATACGCTTTTAAATAATCCATATAGTTACAAATTTGAAATAGACGATTACAACACAGTCGTTCAAAATGATGCAAATGCGCAACAGTTTCTCGATCGTTTAATTGATGTTTTTAAATCGGGTATTCCTTATGATGTTGTTGTAATTAATCGAGGTGGCGGAGCTCAAACAGATTTTTTAATATTTGACAACTATAAAATTGGATTAGCTGTTGCACGTTTTCCCATTCCAATTATAACTGGTATCGGTCACCAAAAAAATGAGACCATCACCGATTTAATGGCGCATACACAAACAAAGACGCCCACCAAAGCTGCCGAATTTATAATAACCCATAATAAACTTTTTGAAGATTCAATTTTGGGCTTTCAAAAAACAATACTCATAAAGTCTCAACAAACATTTTCGTCTAACTATCAAAAACTTACTACACTTAAAACATTTATTGTAAATAAGTCGAGAACATTTATTAACGACTATAAAGATGATCTTGTAATCAACAATCAAATTGTAGTTAATAAAACAAAAACACTGCTGTTTAAAAATAAAAATGCTTTATCTTTTATAGCATCTACTTTAATATCAAAACCTAAAGTAATTACAGGAAACAAGTTAAACGACTTAGCAAATAAAATAAGTAATATTCATACCTTTAAAACTAGTTATTTAAGAAGTCAAAGGTCATATTTAGGGCATTACGTTTCAGTTATTAATTTAATGTCGCCGGCGAATATTTTAAAAAAAGGATTTGCAATAATTAAACATAATGGAGAAATTACAAGCAATCCTAATTTGCTTACTCCTGGTTCAGAAATGGAAGTAATCTTATTGGACAAATCAATAAAATCAACAGTTAAATCAAAAACAACGTATAATGGAAAAGACTTTAACATATGAAGCAGCGTATAACGAGTTGGCGATTATTGCAAAAGAAATTGAAAATGAAACTGTGTCGGTGGATGTATTAGCTCAGAAAGTTAAGCGGGCATCTGAATTAATTACTTTTTGTCAAACAAAATTAAAAAATACGGAAGCAGAGGTAAATAAAATAATCACTCAAATGGAGGAGACAAAAAGTTAAGAATTTGTTCTTCAAATATTTTTTAAAAATTAAAAATTAAAATATGAATGGTATAGGATTCAAAAATATGAAGGTCTTTAAAGAACATCAATGGTTTGATTTCAAGCCTATTACTTTATTAACAGGAACGAATAACAGCGGAAAGAGCAGTGTAATTAATGCTATGCAAATGCTTCAGGAAAATTTAAGTGCTAAAACTTTAGATGAATTATTAGAAACTGAATTTGTACTTAAAGCAAATCAAAATAAATATGGGAGTATAGACACATTTGTAAACAAACAGGGTAATGATAATTATTTTCAGTTCGAAAGAATTATTGATGAATTTAAATACATCATACACATTAAAATATTAGATGGGTTACAAAAAAAAGGTGTGATTAGTACTGTTGAAATAAATTATAATCAAACAAATGAAAGAATTTTTATAATCAAAATAGATGATTCATACCCAGATTTAAAATGCAGTTTCAACATTAATTATCTATATTTTCTGAACAAGTTTTATAAAAAATGTGAAAACACATTGATGTATTATAAAAAAATAGAAGCCATAGAAAAAAAGATAAAAAAGTTAAATAATGGAAATATTGATTTGAAAAATGAAATAGAAAACGAAATCAGAGTGATTGAGAATGAATATAAATTAGACATTTTCTTTACAAATGAAGTGGATACATTTTCAATTAATGATGATGGTACTATACATGTAGAAGACAATAACAACAATAGAGACTATAAAATTCATAATATCTATTTTAAAGATAGTAATAATGATTATTTCCATCTTAATGACTCTGATTTACATAAACAAGTTTTGTTTTCTTATAGAGAAGAACTTGGAAACAAAAATGAATTAGGGTTAACTTATCGAAAATCGGGCTCAGGAGTTTTGCATCAAGATGTATTCAATAAAATATTTTCAAATCCATACAATAATGGCATTTTAAATATTTTCAAAGTATTAAGTGAAGAAGAGGAACAATTTTTAAATCTTAATTTTCAGAGTAAGATTGCAAATTATTACAATGAGAGTTTTGATAAGGCTTACAAAATGTTTTGTGATGACTGGATTTCATTTTGTTCTAATTTCGTTTGGCATCCTAACTTTGAATCAGTAGATGAAGATTTTGATCCTAAAACAAGCCTTGCCTATAAGTACATAAACGGCTTGATAGATTTTGGGACAATAACTTCAATAATACAATATACAAATAAGAATGATGATGATATTAATAGATATCATCGTTTTCCATGTACACCAAGTGTTATTCGAGCAAAAAAAGATTTAGCTAACTCTCAAACTCAAAAAAAATTAGAAAAAAATGGCTTTGCAGATTTTTTAAAAAATCAATTAGCCCCATTATTATTTGAGTCATTTAAAAATGACGACCAGAATTTTACTAAAAGAAAAAAGGTTATTGATGAAAATGTTTATAAAGTAATAAACAGAGACATTAATCAAATTTTATTGAATTTCAATATATGCTTTGACAATATTTATGTTTCCTCCAACAGATTTGTATCCAAAAGATCTTATAGTTTCAACGATAATAGTGATTTTACAAATTTATTAAAAGGTATAGAAAATCTAAACGATCATGAAGACAAAAATATCATTTATGAATTTATTAATAAATGGTTAAAAGAATTCGATATTGCCGATGAAATAGTTTTTACACCTGATAGTGATACTGGCAATTTTAAAACATTTTTGAAAAAGAATGATTTAGTAATTTCTCTTGCTGATTATGGATTAGGTACAAATCAATTGTTGCCAATTCTTTTTTCACTTTCGCTAGCCAAATTTAGTTCTTCAAACACTGTGGTTATAGAAGAGCCAGAAGCTAATTTACACCCTGCAATGCAAAGTAAATTAGCAGACATGTTTGTAGATGCAAATAAAAAATTTAATGTTCAAATAATTGCAGAAACACATAGTGAGTATTTAATAAGAAAATTGCAGTATTTGGTAGGAACAACAAAAAGCAAAGCAGATCCAAAAGATGTTGTCATTTATTATTTTTATAAATCTAATCACGAGGCTGTAATAAGCAAACTGGTAAATCAAGTTGAAAAAATAGAGATTGATCAATTGGGTCGATTGACAAAAGAATTTGGCACCGGCTTTTTTGATGAAGCGGATCGTATAGCATTAGATATATTTTTATTAAAGCAAAGTCAAAGCAACTAAAATGTATCCAAACATATTTGTATCAGAGGATTTTTTTAATTTTTTTGATGAAGAGTATGATAAATTACCTCAAGAGAATTTATTTTCATCAGATTCAAATTCAAATGACAAAAGAAAGAGTTTGTATAGGATTAAAGACCTATTTCTTGCAAGCAATATTTATTCGGATATCATCGATAAATCTTTAATAAAATATCACACAAAGCAATTTGGAACATATTCAAATTTCAAAGATTTTATATTGCACAGTAAGATTCGCGACGCTTCTTTTGCAAATAAAACCGAATTGAGAACAAGGCAAAATAAGGATGATTGTAAAAAAAGCGGGTTCTGTTATTTTACGAAAAATAGTTTTGAAGAGGCTGATATAGAATCAAGACACACGGGAAAAATTATTGCTGGAGAAGCTTTTTTAAAAAGAGCATTCTATTTAGAGCACACATTTGGTTCTGAAGCAACTGATGAAAAAATATTTCAAGTTGTGAGAGTAAAACATCCCTGCTCAGGAATAATTATTATGGATCGTTATCTGTTTGATGATGTTGCGAATCAAACATCAAAAGTTAAAAACTTAATTTCTTTTCTAAATGAAATTATTTCAACAGATTTAATTAAGCCATTTGAAATTGATATAATTACAGAGAACAGAGAGAATAATAGTTTATTTGATTTAAAATACAATGAAATACTAGCGGCATTTCCAAATAAAATATCGCTTCATATATATGCTCCAAAAAAAATTAACCCAGACAGGTATATAATAACTAATTATTCCGTTTTTTCTGTTGGACACCCTTTTATGCCGGAAACTAATGTTTCTTGTAATTTTTTTCCTTCAAATAATAATGTTGAGGCAATAATTAATTCTTATAAAATATGGAAAGAAAAAATTATACTTGCAAATGAAATAATAAACAAAACAACCAATCCAATTGGATTATATAAAACGTCTTGGAAATCAGACACATTAAAACACTTAATTTTTAACTTATAAAGTCCGTTTTATGATTTTACTTATAGACCTAGATGGTACTTTAGTTGATACCGCCCATGAACGTTTCAAACCAATGAAAGATGGTGAAATTAATACAGACCCATCATTAATTCCTGTTTTCAACGGCGCAGAGGATTTTATTCGAAATTTAATTTCGTTAGGTCATAAGCCGGTGATTGTTTCAGATAGTGTTTCTAAATATGTAAATCCTATTGTAAAAAAATATTTCAACATACCATCAATTTCACTCGCATACAAGCCAAATACTAAAATAACAGAAGATTTTTTAAATCAACAAGGTTTTAATTTAGGGAATAGAGATGAAGTTTTAGTACTTGGAGACACTTGGCTAGATATTGAATTAGGACGTGCTTTTGGATTCAGAACTATTTTAACTCAGTTTTATACTGCAAGTTCAGTCAGCGAAAAAGATGGCATTGGTAAAACTTGGAATCATTTGAAAAGCGGCCCTACTTATGTCGTTAAATCATATAAAGAAATCTTAGAGATACTTGAAAATCCTATTGATTCATTATGGGCTGCCGAATCATTCATTCATGGTGGTGTTTCAAATCGATCCATACGATTGAATGAACTTAATCAAAAAGGAGTTCACACAATATTTAGATCTTTAGGCAGACAGGAAGAGGGTGAATGTGATAGATACGGAATTGCATCTTATTACAAAGAGTTTAATCGCGAGGATAGAAATCCAGATAATATAGAAAAACTTGCTAAAGTCGTCAAAAAATATATTACTTCCATTCAAGAAGCGGCTCCAAATATGGAATGGGACTATTTTACTTATGTTTCTGATAAAGCATCTACTATTCCACCGAATAAAATGAAGTTTTTATTTGAAAAAATTGATTTAAATATTCCAAAACATCAATTAATCCAATGGAAAGATATTGTTGATGGAAGTATTCGAGATAGGCCGAACTACAAGAAACGAAGAGAATTTATTGCAAATAATTTGTTTGTATCTACAAACATTAGTCTCGAAAAAAAATCTATTATTGTAATCGATGACCAATTTACAACTGGAGGGACAGCCTATGAGGTTGTAAACATGTTGAGAAAAAATGGTGCAAGCAATATTCTGTTTATTACTCTCTTTTTCATGACATCGTTAGTATATAGTAATAAAAATTGTTCTAAATGTGGGAAGGCAATGCAAATAAAGATTCGCAAGTCTGATGGGAATAGATTTTATTCATGTACACCACCAAAATACAAAGGAAATGGCTGCGGTCATGCAGAAAGTTATGATTAAATTAAATAACCATAAAATTGCTATCCTTGCACTTAGGAAGGTCCATTTGATAGGTGCTACTACCATAAAAAAACTATGGCAAAAAGAAGTATTCAATGGAGAAAATTATGAAACTATTGTTAATAATTGCCTAACCATACTAAAGAAATCAGTTTCTCAAATTGATCTTAAAGACTACTACGAACAAGCTCTAGAAATAATAGAACGCTCAGATGAATTAGGAATAAAATCCATTGACATTTCAGATGATAATTATCCTGTTCAGTTAAAAGAAATAAAAGGCCCTCCATCCATCTTGTATTATAAAGGAGATATTAGTAAAGCAAATTTAACAATTGGAATAATTGGAACAAGAGAGCCAGATACAAAGGGTATAGAAATTGCAAAAAGAGTTGGTAGCTATTTTATTAATGATGGATTTTCCATTTGTAATGGTTTGGCTACTGGTATTGACGAAGCTAGTATCAATTATGATAAATTTGAAAAAGCTAATGTCGTTGGAGTTGTTGCAGGTGGATTAAATTATACTCACTCAAAAACATTATTAAAAAACACAGCAGAGTTTGCTGATAAAATTATGGAAAAAGGAGGCTTGATTGTAACAGAATATCCTTATGATTCGAAGGAAGACAAATTTAAGGTTGTAGATTCTTGTTCCATTCAAGCAGGTCTCTCTCATGGAGTTATCTTGGTACAAAGCAAAGCAAACGGCGGTTCAAAATTCACCATAACTGCTTTGGCTGAATTTAAACGACCACTTGGTGTTATTAGTATTTTAGGATCACAGGATGACATTTTATTCGAAGCCAACAATCTTCTTTTAAATGATTTTAAGAATGGCATGAAAATCATTACCAATCTTAAAGAAGATAAAATAAACATGGATAAATGTTACCCAATCTCTCGAAAAGAGGATTATTCTGTTTTCGGCGCTGTCGTACGAAAAAGTGTTAAAGTTGAAAATAAAGAAAACAAGTTATTTTAGAGTATATATGTAAAAATGAAGAATTTTATATGATTCTTTTATTGAGCCAGACTTGCATGACAAGTATATAGCCAATCACCAAAAAATTTTCCAAAATTTCCCGGATTATTCCGGAATAAATATCGAAACAATCCCAAAACAATAAAATTGCCCACTTTTACTTCTACACCAATACAGCTAAATTTTCTAGAGTATTCCGAATTATTCCTCAAAAGTCACTTATGCTATTAAAGTAACACGACTCTGTTCATTTCTCATTTCTTAAAATATCATCGAAAATTATTTTCATTCCTCCAATAGATTGCGGTCTTCTCCCATACCTTCACGAATATCAAATAATATCGATTTATACGTTTATATAAAACTTAGTTTTTGTAGATTGTGAATCGATTAATTATTATCCATAAACTTATATGTCCGATATAAAAAAAATAACCGAAGCACTTATAAACTTCCGCAACGAACGCGACTGGGAACAATTTCATAATCCCAAAGATTTAGCATTGGCGATAAATGTCGAAGCAGGAGAGTTGCTTGAATTGTATCTCTGGAAAAATGCAGAAGAAGCCAATAAGGAAAAAATCAAAGAAGAACTGGCTGACGTTTTTGCCTATGCATTTTTACTTGCGGATAAATACGGATTTGATGTGAAAGAAATTCTCCTCGAAAAAATTCAGAAGAATGCAGAAAAATATCCTGTCGATAAAGCAAAGGGAACTGCTAAAAAATACAATGAACTATGATTGTATATAATGCAACTAAGTCTGATTTTTTGAATGATGTGCTTACCAATGAAATAGAGAACATCGTTTTGAAGAATGTAAAATTGAAACTCAATCGAAGTGTTGGTATTGCAGAAATCAAATCCTGGGCATCTTCATTAAGTTATATGGACAGAATCATGCAAGATGCAATGATTCCAAATGACTGTGGCATTGCGATTGAATATCAGATTCCTCAAACGGGTAAACGAATAGATTTTATCATTTCCGGACAAAACGAAGACAGCAAAGATTCTGTAATACTGATAGAATTAAAACAATGGTCCGAGGCCAAATTAACCAGCAAGGATTCTATTGTAGAAACATTTGTTGGAGGAAGAATCGGAGAACATACACACCCATCTTATCAGGCATGGTCATACGCAACATTATTGCAAGGATTTAATGAGGTTGTTTATAAAGAAAATATTCAATTACATCCCTGCGCTTATTTGCACAATTATGCAGAAGATGGTGTGATACGAAATGAGTTTTATGCCGAGTACATAAATAAAGCACCAGTGTTTCTGAAAAGCGATGCCATTAAGTTGCGTGAGTTTATTAAGAAGCATGTGAGGTATGGAGATAGAAGTAATATTTTGTTCCGCATAGAAAATGGAAAAATAAAACCTTCTAAAATGCTTGCCGACAGCATTACCAAGATGATAAAAGGCAACCAGGAATTTGTGATGATTGATGATCAGAAAGTGGTTTATGAAAATGCAATTGCTCTTGCCAAACATGCAAGTGAAAAAAACAAACAGGTATTGATTGTGAATGGTGGTCCCGGAACTGGAAAATCTGTGGTGGCTATTAATTTATTGGTGGAATTAACCAAGCTCGGTTTGCTTACACAATATGTTTCAAAAAATGCAGCGCCTCGTGCGGTGTATGAAGCCCGACTAACAGGAAGCATTAAAGCAACAGAAATCAGAAATATGTTCAGAGGTTCGGGAGCTTTCATCGATTCACCTGCAAATGAATACGATGCATTAATAGTTGATGAGGCACATCGACTAAATAAATTCAGCGGACTCTTTGGAAACCTGGGAGAAAATCAAATCAAGGAAATTATCAACGCCTCTAAAGTTTCCGTTTTCTTTTTGGATGAAGACCAGCGAGTAACCTTAAAAGACATCGGACAAAAAGAGGAAATTATCAAATGGGCACATTTATCCAATGCAAGCATTACTGAACTAGAATTGAATTCTCAATTCCGTTGCAATGGTTCTGATGGTTATCTGGCTTGGCTCGATAATACATTACAAATCAGAGAAACGGTTAATCAGGATTTATCTGGAGTGGATTACGATTTCAGAGTATTGGATAATCCTGCTGAACTTAGAGATTTAATTGTTGAAAAAAACAACATCAATAACAGAGCCAGAATGGTTGCCGGTTACTGCTGGAAATGGCCAAGTAAAAAAGATTTCAACGCCTACGATATTGAATTTCCGGAGTATGATTTCAAAATGAAATGGAATCTTACAGAAGATGGAAGCACCTGGATCATCAGCTCTAAATCTGTAAACGAGGTAGGCTGTATACATACTTGTCAGGGACTTGAAGTGGATTACATTGGCGTAATCATTGGCGATGATTTAATTGTAAGAAATGGTATTGTAATTACCGATGCTTCCAAAAGAGCTAGTTCGGATAATTCTGTAAAAGGATATAAAAAAATGATGAAAGAAAA
>CANFGZ010000019.1 GCA_947446585.1 Chitinophagaceae bacterium
ACCATAGCAACAGTACTAATTTTGGCAGAGGGTTTAGGAGTTTCTCATACAGAACTTTTTGATTTCCCTTTTTCTAAAAAAACAAACTAACATTTATCTTTTACCAAGAGAATTTATTCAATTAGATTATCCTCCACCCGAAATAAAATTAATTTGGATCTGCGGTGAAATTGATTTTTTTCAACACGAATGAAACATAAAATTTGTTTAACAACATCTCGTTTAATTGGGATAAAAACCATCTCTTAATTCCAAAACTTGGCAAGAATCTGGCAAGGACTTCTTAAAAAAGAAAAAGGGTTCATGAATTTTACTTCATTAATAATAGAAATAAAATATCTGTGTAGCAAAAACTGTAGCAACCCAACTATATTTTAGTCGATTTAGATGAGTTAAGATAAGAAGAGTATAAAGTTAAACCCTTTATATTCGAGGGTTTCAGAAGATTAGGATTAAATAAGATAAGTTCCCAGACCCCCGTCCGGTCCGCAACATTAAACGCCTTGTAAATCAAAATTTTGCAAGGCATTTTTGTTTTTGGAGGACACTACAGGGTACACTTTTTTTGATTTTATAATAAGTTATTGTTGAGAAATTGGATTGTTTGAATTAATCTCGCTGTTTAAAGTGAGATGTCTAATTATTTTAATAAACCCAGATAATCTTGATTTATATCTCCTCCATTCAATTCAATCTCCAGTCCGAATTTCACATGCTCCGGCATTTTGAATCAATCGATTTAGTTACACAAGAAAAGTTATTGGCAAATAGGTACTCACTTTCACAAATTCAACAAGAGTTATCATTACCCGGGTCTAAATTCTTCTCTCATTTTGCAAATGATATAAATGAATTACTCGAAAAAGTGCTTCAACACCCGTATCAAAAATCAACAGGTATTAACGGCAATCACATCATTGAGTCGGTTTTGTCAAAAACTGAATATGCAAATGGAATCGGAACTAAGGCCGTAGTTACTTTGGATGAGATTACAAAAGAACAAAAGTCACATATCTTTTACGAAAAGAATCGAAATTTTTCACTGACTCATTTGCTGGTTGATGAATTGCCCATAACCAACCAATGTACTTTAATATTGAAACCCATTACTGAAGGGTATGCTTTTATTACGGCATTTTCAGGAGAGGCAGCAATGCCTATTCCTGATTACAAAATGACAAACGCGCAGTTTGAAGCGTGCAAATCATACTGGGATCATCATGTATTTTTGAAGAAGAAATAAATCATTTATCGAATGATATCAAATCAAAAACTTATTCACCTGCATCAATACCCAAGAGAATAAAGCAATTGAAATAAACGTAGTTGAGCGCTTGAGAAATTTATATTTAATATTAAGAATGCCGGATACAGCATGACAACTTTCTAGTAATTCATAAACAGCTTCTTTATTATTTAGTGTCATGAATGATTGGGTGAATTCTTTTAATTGTTGAGATTGTATGGATCCGAAATAAAACAAGGATTTTTTATTAGCTAATAAGTTTTTATCAGTATGCACTCTTGGAGATACGGCTTTAACAGCCGACCATGTAGCAAGGCAAGAACACATCAGAAAAATGGCTTTTAATGTCAAATCTATAATGGTATTTAAGTCAAAACCTTGATGTATTAGATTATCCAGCTTTTGTTGGCTTTGTAGTGATATCGCAGCAACTAAAAAAGCATTCAATCCGAAAATCGCCTGCACTTTTCTATCTGCCATCTCAATCTGTTTCTCTAAGCTGGTAAATAGATGTTTTGCGAGATCCACTTTTTTTTCAGTGAAAGGCTCAATTAAAATTTCCTCATTAAAATTTGAAAATGTTTCAGAAGTCATAAAATAAATTAAACGCAAATTAATGGCTTAATGTGTTTTTACGACTTAAATATTAATGGTTAACGATTAATTAATGATTTGTTTATATTCAATACTATTTATTAATCTTTATTGAAAAAAAATTGATTAGTCAGCCTTCACCTCATTCACCATTGCATCCATATCTTTCTGTTGATGCAAAACAATTTTACGTAATCCTAATTTCCATATTCGAATAACAATCATGGTGAACAAAATCATCAGCATTATTGCCAGAAGTGGATTGTCGGAACTATTTCCGGCATACATTAATGCAAAGTCGTATAGTCCATGCATAATTACAGGAACCAGCAAGCATTTAATCATAAACTCAACTTTCTTAGCACCTTCCTTGAATTTAGCCAGGGAGAAATAATAACCCATTACTACTGCAAAAAAACCATGGCCGGGAACAGCCAACACCGCTCTCATCAATGCTACACCCATACCGCCATCATATACATACATAAGATTCTCCACAAACGCAAAACCCATCGAAACAAATACAGCGTAAATAATTCCATCATAATGCTGATCAAATTCTTTTCGCTTCCATACCAGCCAATACAGAATAATTAACTTAGAAAGTTCTTCAGGAAATCCTGCCTGAAAGAATGCGTCAAAAACAGAACGGGAAAAAGGTGTTATAAATCCATGCCCAAAAGGACGAAGTATTTTATCAAAAAATAAAGCGATGATGATTGATAAAAATCCTCCGAAGAAACATTTTAGTAATAAACCTGGAGGTTCTTTAATGCTGTCTTTATTATAAATTAAAAATAGAAATAGGATTACGGGAGTTATAGAGGAGAGTAAAAAAATCATTTTATAGTTTTTCATTAAGGTATAAAAAACAATTCATTTACGATAATACTCTTTGAGTTAATAACTATATTTAGGTGGGTTTTTTAATTATTATGAATCAACAAAACAACATCGACAAACTTATTGCAGTTATTAATAAACTTTTATTTATTATTCTCATTCTTGTATTGACAATAGTGATTGTAATATTTAAAATTTACGAAAATAATAATCCCGGAATGGCGGAATTAAAAAAGACAGATATCGTTTCAAATACAAAAAATGATACGGTTGATTACTGGAAACCGAAAGATATTAATCTGATAACGGATCAATCTTTAAAAGTAAAAGTTGAATATGGTAGAGATCTCATTGCGCATACGGCAAAATATTTAGGACCACAGGGAACTGTAATGAAAATAACCAATGGACTCAATTGTCAGAATTGTCACTTGCAGGCAGGGACGGTTATTTTTGGAAATAATTATGGATCAGTGAATTCTCTTTATCCCAAATTCAGGGCAAGAAGTGGATCGATAGAAAATGTATACAAACGGGTTAATGACTGCATACAGAGAAGCTTAAATGGAATGGCTATTGATACCAATGGAATTGAAATGCAGGCCATTGCTGCTTATATAAATTATATTGGTTCAAACGTTGAGAAAGGAAAGAAGGCTTCAGGTTCTGGATTTAAAGACCTTGCTTTTCTCGACAGAGCCGCTGATCCCATAAAAGGAAAGACAATTTATGAAGCCCAATGTCAGAGTTGTCATCAGCCGGATGGACAGGGATTGCTAAACAAAGAAAAAAATGAATTTATTTATCCTGCTTTATGGGGCGAACACAGTTTTAATGATGGTGCAGGTTTATATCGCATAAGTAATTTCGCTAAGTACGTAAAATACAATATGCCACAGGGTACAACATTTAGAAGTCCGCAATTAACTGATGATGAGTCTTGGGATGTAGCAGCTTTTGTAGTGTCTCAATCCAGGCCGCATAAAAATGTTCCTATGGATTGGCCAGACCTTTCGAAGAAACCTGTTGATCATCCTTTTGGCCCTTATGTGGATCCATTCAAAGAACTTCAACACAAGTATGGTCCCTTTAAACCTATTGTTGATGAAAAAAAGAAATCAGAAGAATTGTTGAAGTCGAAAAATAAAACTGAGGTAATAAAATAATTTATGGAAAAGAACCGAAGAGCCTTTATAAAAAAACTTGGACTCATCAGTAGTGCGGGATTGATTGCTTCTTCTCCTGTAAGTGCTGCAATACAAGATTCAGTAACAGAAATGGATGAGGTTGAAAAAAAATATTTTACCATTAATATTTTGCAAACCACCGATGTACATTGTCAGGTGCATTCACATGATGAATTGTTTTGGGAAAACAATAAGGCCGTTTTCAGAAAAACGGGAGGGTATGCACATCTTGCTACTTATTTTGCTAACGAAAGAAAAAATAATTCCAATACTTTTTTGATTGATACGGGTGATATGTTTCAGGGAAGTGAGCTGTCTGTAAAAACTACAGGAACAGCTATGGTACCTATTTTAAACGAACTGGGGTATGATTTGTATCTGCCCGGAAATTGGGAAGTGATTTATTATAAGAAAGCAATGCAAACTTTATTAGGTGCATTGAGTGCTCCAAAAGTTTGCGCCAACATGTATCATGATATGGGTGACAACAAAAGAGGGGAGCTGATATTTCAACCTTATTATATCTGGAATATAAAAGGGGTGAAAATTGGTTTTATAGGCTATACCGATCCGTTAGTTCCTGTAAGACAGTCGCCTAATTACAGCAAAGGAATTGTGTATACAAAGCCCGAAGAAAATCTCGCGCATTATGTTGATTTGCTTCGTAATCAGGAGCAATGTGCTTTTGTAATTATTGTGGCTCATCTCGGACTCTCGCAACAATTAAGCCTTGCTGATATGGATGTCTGCAAAGGGGTTGATTATATTCTGGGAGGAGACACCCATGAAAGAGTTCGCAAGCCTATTCAATGCAAATATGCCAAAGTGGTTGAACCGGGTGCATTTGGCTCTTTTGTCGGGAAATTACAGTTGACCATAAAAAACGGAGTAGTTATTAAAGATGAGTATTTGCTGGATGAAATAGACGCGGACAATTACGCACCTTCCCCAAAAATGGAATATATTATTCAAAATAATGAAAGTCCTTTCCAGGAAGATATTTATAAAGTTGCAGGATACAGCACGATTCCTTTATACAGATATTTTGTTGTTGAAAATCCTATAGATACTTTAGTGCTGGATGCATTGAAATGGAAATTGCCGCAGATTGATATTGTTTTATCTAATGGATTCAGATTTTGTCCGCCAAGAGTTACACCTGATCAAACCGGAAATATCCCCATTACAAATGGATATATATACGACATGCTTCCTGTAAACAGCATAGTGAGAACCGCCGAAGTAACTGGAAAACAAATAACAGAATGGCTCGAAAAGGAATTGAATAATGTATTTGCAAAAAATGCAATTGAAAGATTAGGCGGATGGGTGATAAAATTTAAAGGTATGAAAATAGAATTCAACGCTTTCGGAGAAAATGGAAAGCGAGTGCAAAAAATATTAATTGCAGGTAGTACTATTGACTATAATAAAATTTACAGTATAGCGGCTTGTGAGCGAGATGGAGATCCCGGTGATATGTTGTGCCGAATAAAAAAAGTAGTTAATGCTCAAAACACTTCTTTTACATTACATTCCATTATGAAAGAATATTTATCTGCTGAAAGTCCCGTTACTCCTACACCTCCATTAAATGCGATAATTTTAGATGGCCCTCAAACTTTATTGTCTCAGGTTACCGGAGTGGAATACAGTTTCAGATAATATCTTTGAAGAATAATTTAATTTATCATTTTAGGTCATAGTGTCGATGTGTGTCAAAACCTTCGAAAGATAAAGCTGATGGAGACAATTTTATTGGACTATTCCAAATATCCACTCGGTATAATTTAACGTAATGTAAATTATTATTACGTTTATGTTAACAGGTTTTGAAATTAGGAAATCTACTTTTACGACTCTTTTATTTTACCACTTAATTTTCTTTATGCAAAATCTATCAAAATCTATAATGGTACTTTTATTGATACTGTCAGTTTTTGTTTTTCCAAAACTTGCATTTGCTTTCTCAAAAGAGGTTAATGGTATTAAATCATCAGACTCAATAATTAATCCTTTAATCCAATTTTCTAACCAATGGTCTGATTCAAAATATAAGAATTGCAATACCGCTAAAAATAATAACTATTTAACTATGGAAGAAAAAAAGGTGATATGGACAATTAATATGATTAGGTTTAATCCACAGTTATTTTTAAATACGGTGTTGCTAAATCCTAAATGCGACTACTATGAAAAGCCAGAAAAAAGGAATAGTTATTATAAATCATTAATCCAGACGTTGAAAAACATGAAGCCGATAAAATCGGAATTATTATCCGACTCATTGGCTTTTGTAAGTGCCCGTTGCCATGCGTATCATTCCGGAATTATTGGATATGTAGGTCACGAACGAAATAACAATGAATGTAAAAAAGATTTTAATGCAGAATGTTGTGATTATGGAAATTCAGATGCCGTAAATATTTTATTGAATTTATTAATTGATGACGGGATTGTTTCATTAGGGCATAGAAATATATGCTTATCAAGTCAGTATAAATCTGTTGGTATTTCCATTCAACTACATCATACTTATGGGTACAACGCAGTGCTGGATTTCAAATAAGGAAATAAACAGGTAATCTTACAGCCAAAACCGGGCTTGCTTTCAATTTTGAAATTACCGGAAAAAAGTTCAACTCTTCTTTTTATGTTTGCCAATCCAATTCCTTTTTTCACCAGGTTGTAATCAAATCCAATTCCATTGTCGGCGATGATAAATTTTATAGATTGATTTTCAGATTCAATGCTAATGTTGATTTTGGTAGCATTGGCATACTTAATAATATTCCGCATTTGTTCTTGTAAAATTCTGAATAAATTCAACCGAATTTCACTGTTTATATCACCTTGGACAGCAGAAAAATCTATACTCAATGTTGTTTCATATTTATTTTCAATATTGAAACTGTTAATTAATTCCTGAAAAGTATCTTCAATCGTTGTGTCATCAAAAAACGAAGGCGCTAATCGATGTGAGATATTTCTTATTTCTTCCAACGCAAGATTAATGTACTGTTTAGATTTATCAAACCAATGATTGGATTCCGGAGGTAATTTGTCTTTCAACATATCCAAGCTCAACTGGCTGCTGGCTAATATTTGACAAATATTATCGTGAAGTTCGGTACCTATTTCAAATCGTTCATCTTCCTGTGTTTTTATAATAGCCTTGGTGATTTTTTGATCTAATTTAATTTTTTCTGTAACATCAATAGCAATTATGGATTCATATTTTTGCTCATTGATTTCAATTAAGTTACTATAAATATCTACTTCTATTAATTCTCTTGATTTTTTTATGTGTCGGAATCTGCCCTTATAAACTTTTTTATTATTTAAAAATTGAAACGCTTTTTCTTTTTTTTCTGAAAGAGGAATTTCGTCATCAATAATATCAAACAACGACATGTTGATAAATTCCGATTCCGAATAGCCATAATGATCAATTGCAGCCTTGTTTACTTGAACGAAATTGAAATTAATAGTATCAGAAATCCACATTGGCTGTGGGCTGAGCTGAAATAAGTTACTATATCTTTTTTCGGATTCTTCCAGTAAAAGACTCGATTTCTTTCTTTCAATATTATATTTAATGCTCTTGTAAAGTATTAAAGAAGTAATGTCATCCTTAAGCAAATAATCAGAAACCTTTAATGTTAATGATTTTAAACTGAACTCTATGTTAGAGAATCCTGTGAGTATTATAATAGGAGTATTTGGATAAAAATTCACAATCTCATTTATTAATGTCTCACCTGTTTTATCAGGAAGCGTTAAATCCAATAAAATAACATCAAATTCAAGGCCTTCACTCACTAAAGGCAAGATTTCGGAAAACTTTAAAACATGTGTTATCCGTGGAGATATAATTTGCTCTTCAAGATAATCCCTGATCAATAAAAAATCTCCCATATTATCTTCAATAATCAAAACACTTATCGATTCAATTGACTTCATTAATTATCGTTTATTATGACCAGGTAATTTTACAATAGAAATCCAAAATTCTTCCAATTTAGCGATAATGCTCATAAAGTTATTTACATCAATGGGCTTTGTGATGTAACAATTTGCATGGTTTCTATAGGAAGTCAAGACATCCTTTTCGCTTGATGAGGTCGTTAACATGATGACAGGGATATGTTTTAATAAATCATGCTCTTTAATGAAATGCAAAACATCCTGTCCATTTTTTTTAGGAAGATTTATATCAAGCAGTATCATGTCGGGTAAATCTTTTTCATTATTTTCTATAATATCCGTCAGAAAATTTATAGCAAGCTCACCGTTTCTTGTCACGTCTAAATTATTGATTAATTTTCCGGATTCAAGCGCTTCTCTGGTTAATAAAATATCGCCTTCATTATCTTCTACCAGTAAAATGTTTATTAATTTGTTCATGAAGCTGTATATTATTAGTAGTGCTAAGATAATTTATTTATGTTAACTGGGATTGTAAAGTGGAAAGCGGTTCCCTTATTAATTTCTGAAGTAACCCATATTTTGCCTCCTATGTTTTCAATAATTTTTTTGATAATCGCCAGGCCAATTCCTGTTCCTGAATATTCTTCCTTGTTATGTAGTCTTTGAAAAATGACAAAAATCTTATCGAAATATTCAGCATCTATGCCGATTCCATTATCTGTGATATCAAATTGCCAGACATCATCATTTAAATTAGCCTCGATTTTTATTTCGGGAGGCACCCCAACACGATGGTATTTTAATGCATTTGAAATCAGATTTTGAAATATTTGTCTGAATGGTGTTTTATAACCTTGTATTATCGGGAGTTTTTCTTTTTTTATAATTGCATCAAGTTCTTCAATTTGTTTGCCATGCAATGTAACGACTTCATCTACTATTTCATTTAAATCAATGGCTCTTATGTTCTCCTGGGTTTTGCCAATTCTTGAATATTCAAGAATATCTAAAATGATTTGTCTCATTCTTTTTGCTCCATCTACAGCATAATAAATATATTGTTTCGCTTTGTCGTCCAGTTTATCTTTGTAATTTTTCTCCAGTTGAGCCATAAAGCTGGTAATCATTCTTAATGGCTCTTGCAAATCATGCGAGGCTACATAAGCAAAATGTTCTAACTCAATATTTTTTTGTGTTAAAGTTGATAATGCATTATTCAAATTAACCTCAGCTATTTTTCTTTCGGTGATATCTATGCCATAACCAATAACGAATTTCAATTTGTTTTTTTCAAAATAAGGTGAAAAATGCCTTAAAATATATGTTTTATTTCCATTAGGAGATTGATGTTCATCAAGCCATTGAACTTTTTCTTTTTTTTCAATTGCATCTTCAAAATATTCCCACCTTTTTCTGGCTATCTCATCATCAATTCCTTTCCAGTTGGCGTAATCAAAATCATTTTTATTGATGATCCATTTTCTGACTTCCTCGCTTTTTATAGCATAGGGATTTACATAGAGATAATTATGATTAGGGTCAAATACGGCAACATCAATTGGAAAGTTACTCATAATCTCTTCGGTGAAATTTTTCTGAAGAATAATTTCTTCATTGGCTTTTTTCAATTCGGTTACATCTCTCTCAATTGAAATCCAATGGGTATATTCACCTTTTTCATTAGTTATTGGGCTAATTGAAAAGTTTAACCAAAACAATTCTCCATTCTTTTTATAATTCAACGTAGTAATTTCACAAGGCTGCCATGTTTTTAAAGCCTCACTTATTTTTTTTAATGCGACTTTATCGGAATTAGGACCCTGTAGTAAACGAGGATTTTTTCCTTTCACTTCATCAAAACTATAACCTGTTAATTTAGTGAATGATTCATTTACATAAACAATGGGATAATCATTAGAGATCTCGGTAATAACAACACTGTCATTGGCATTTTTGATTACTGATTCCATCAGTTTAAGATATTGTTCTTCTTTTTTTCTGTTGGTAATATCCTGTATCGTTCCAATCATCCTTAAAGCATGACCTTGTTCATCTCTTACCACAAATCCTTTGTCGGAAACAAAAGCATAGCTGCCATCATTTTTGAGATATCGGTATTCTTCATTCCAATTCGATTCCCCTGAAGCTAAAAAATCGTTGATGCTTGAGGATAGTTTTTCAAAGTCATCGGGGTGAATTCTTTCTTCCCAAATACTGAAATTTTGTGCTTCTTTAGAAATTTCGTGACCAAATAATTTATTAAATCCATCTCCATAAAATACATCGCCAGTTAAAATATTCCAGTCCCAAATAGCTTCTGATGTTGCTTTATTTACATACTCATATCTTTGGTTGCTCAATTTTAATTCATCAGAAATGGTTTTTAATTTTTCCTGTGCAAGAATGATATTGTTTTTTTGCTCAGTTATAGATTTAAGGAGATATTTCAATTCTTCATTGACTGTTTCTTGATTCTTTAGGACATGCAACATATCCACAATAGAACTATGCGGTGCATAATCAATCATCTCCAGGCCGGAACTATTTAAATCGTTGGTAGATACAAACCAAGGCTCTCCTAAAAATAGTATTCTGTTGTAATCAGGTAAATAATTAAACTGACCTCTGAAGGTTATAGGCTTTTCTTGATTCGTTTTTAAAATTAATAACTGGTTATTGATCGACTTGAAGTTTTCAAAATTAATTTCATCAATAAAAGGCCGATCAATAGTAAATAAGTTGGAGAATAAATTATTTTTACTGTGCGGTATTATTTTATTTATAGAGGAGCCATTTTCGATAATCATCAAATCCTCATCAATAAGAATAAAGAAAGGAAAAATGATATTAAGTTCACTGATATTTAAATTAATAGCATCCATATTTAAGTTTTACCAGCTTACTTTAAATACTTCATGATTACTTCCTGAATCACGGCTTTCTAATAACGCTATGGTTACATCAGTTTGAAAGAATTTTCCAAGCCCCGAAAGTACACCGTGTACAAAATCTTTAAGACCAATTCTTTTTGAAAAATAATGTATGCAAATACTATTAGGTTCAATATTGCTTATTTTAAATTCAGGTGGAGTTAATTTGGGATAAAGCAACATGATGTGATTATGAAACTGAGGCAAGTTTTTTAGAAATTCCTGTAAATTTTTTCCGCCGGATTTTAATAAACCTGAATATCTTTTGTTGGTGGTGTCTAAAATCCACCATTCGCCAAAAGTAAACAAAACAACGTCAATGTTGAGGCTCATTTCTTCACCAATAGCGCCGGCCAGCTTGTAGGTGATATCGTCATCATAGGGTTCATTGCTAATAAAAAAATCAATATCTATGCCACTTCTTTTTCTAACCGCTTCCCATTTTTCTTCACCAAAATTTGAGGTAACTAGTTCTTCTATAGATTTATTTATGATGCCGTACATGTAGTAGAATATTTTTTTTGGATTTTAGTTCAATGATACAACCATTGTAAATGTATCTTATTTTTTTTATTTGGAATAAAAAATTTATGGAAACCTTCCTTTTATTTAATATTGTTTAATTATTTTGAATAAAATGAATTGAAAACAGTTGTTTTATTGAATTATTTCTTTGTATAATTGATATTGTTATTGTTTTTTCAATTCCCTTTTTCTATCTTACACCTATTATGAAACAATCAACTATTACATCAAAAAAAAATCAGGTAAATATTTTAAAAAACAAAAAAGTATTAACCCGCCAGGGTTACATTTTATTAAATAAAACAATGAGTCAAATTTAAAACTGGGCTCCTGAAACTTTTTCTATCTCAAAAAAATAATTTTTAATGCAAGTACTGAAATTTGGCGGCACTTCGGTAGCCAATGCTGATAATATAAAAAAAGTAATTTCCATTGTTGGGGATAGTGTAAAAAAAGACCGTGCTCTTGTAGTGGTTTCGGCTTTAGGCGGAGTTACTGATTTGTTATTGGATGCGGCTACCTTGGCGGCGTCAGGTAATATGGACTATATCGGAAAAATTGAATTGATTGAAACCAGACACCGAGATTGTATCGAACAACTCCATGTTGCACAAAAAGAACAAGAGCCTGTCAGTGAAGCAGATGTTGAGCTCTTTCATTTTATTGAAACCTCATTTACTGAGATCAGAAATCTTTGCAACGGTTTGCTCATGCTCAATGAACTTACACCAAGAACCAGAGACCGGATTGGTGGTTATGGAGAATTGTTGTCTTCCAGAATCATTGCCGCTGCGTTCAATCAAAGAGCCATCAATGCCGAGTGGAAGGATTCAAGAAGGCTGATTCAGACCAATTCTTCGTTTGGATCGGCAGCTGTTGATTTTGAAGTAACCAATAAAAAAGTCAAGGAAGCGTTTGCCTCACCTATAAAATCGTTGTACATAATTCCAGGATTTATTGCATCAGACCATAACGGAGTGATGACCACTTTAGGGCGTGGCGGATCAGACTATACTGCTGCAATTATGGCCGCGGCTTTGGATGTAAATGATTTGCAGATATGGACTGATGTAAGTGGAATGATGACTGCAGATCCAAGACTGAGCAGCAATGCAAAAATTATTCCTCATATTTCTTATCAGGAAGCGATGGAGCTTTCGCATTTCGGTGCCAAAGTTATTTATCCCCCCACAATCCAACCGGTGATGAACAAAAATATTCCGGTATGGATAAAAAATACTTTTGCTCCTCAGGATTTTGGTACCGTGATTTCAAATAATCATTCAACATTTAATCTTAATAAAAAAGAAAATATTGTAACCGGAATTTCTAGCATCAATAATATTTCTTTGATTACATTAGAAGGTAGTGGAATGGTAGGTATACCAGGGTTTTCAAAACGTTTATTTGAGGCGCTAAGTAATGAAAAAATTAATGTTATTTTAATTACTCAAAGTTCTTCCGAACATTCCATTTCTGTAGCTATAGATGCACATGCAGAATCTAGAGCAATTGCAGCAGTAGATTATACTTTTGCTAATGAAATAGCTTTGCAAAAAGTTGAATCATTGAAAGTAGAAAAGGAATTGTCAATTGTAGCACTTGTTGGAGAAAACATGCGCAATCATACTGGGGTAAGTGGAAGAATGTTCAGTGCGATGGGAAGAAACGGGATTAATATCCGAGCCATTGCTCAGGGTTCTTCAGAAAAAAATATTTCAGCAGTTATCAATACCCGTGATGTAAAGAAAACAATAAATGTTTTACACGAAGAATTTTTTGAAACCACCTACAAGCAAGTCAATGTCTTTCTCGCAGGTGCAGGAAATGTAGGAAGTAAATTATTATCACAATTAAATAATCAGGTGGCTTCGCTCCAGGAAAAAATGCTATTGAGCATCAGATTGACAGGAATTATCAACAGTAGAAGAATGATTATTGATGAATCCGGAATTCAACTTGATCAATGGCAGAAACAATTGGAAACAGGTGAAAAAGCTGATTTGGAAAGTTTTGTAGAACACATCGTAAATCTGAATTTACGGAATACTGTTTTTGTAGATATCACTGCCAATGACACAGTGGCTACTTTCTATGATAAATTGCTCCAGAAAAGTATTTCTGTTGTGGCTTGCAATAAAGTTGCCGCATCATCAGAATATCTGAATTACAGAAAATTAAAAGATCTGGCCAGAGAATTCAATGCTCAATTTTTATTTGAAACAAATGTAGGTGCAGGATTGCCGATTATTGGTACAATTAATGATTTGATACATAGCGGAGATCGCATTCATAAAATAGAAGCGGTGTTAAGTGGAACTTTAAATTTTGTTTTTAATCATTATGATGGAAAAATAAAATTTGCTGACATCGTAAAACAAGCACAGGATGAAGGTTATACAGAGCCTGATCCAAGACTGGATTTGGGAGGCACTGATGTGATGAGAAAGATCATGATCCTGGCTAGGGAAGCAGGCGAACAATTTGAAATGTCGGATATTGCAAACAATTCTTTTATGCCCGAGGCTTGTATGCAGGGATCGGTGGATGATTTTTACAAATCAATGGAAACTCATGAAGATCATTTTAAAAAAATATTTGAGGATGCAAACAGCAATGGAAATAAATTGAAATTTGTTGCCAGTTATTTTAACGGAAAAGCAGCGGTTGGTTTGCAGCACATCGATTCAAATAACGACCTTTTTCATTTATATGGAAAAGATAACGTGGTATTATTTTATACAGATCGATATAAAGACCAGCCACTCGTAATTAAAGGTGCCGGTGCAGGAGCAGAGGTTACGGCAAGTGGCGTTTTTGCTGATATCATCAGGGCTTCTAAAATATAATGATTAAGCAAATTAACTTCTAAAGTTGTTAGTCAAAAGATTAAGAAAGACAAAAACAGAGAAACAAAAATCATCTGATGAATTCTATAAAAGTAAAATCACCTGCAACACTGTCAAATCTTTGCTGTGGTTTTGATATTCTGGGAATGGCTTTAAAAGATCCCTTTGATATCATCGAACTTATTTCCAAAGAAGAGCCAGGTATTTCTATTAAGCATATCGACGGCTATGGTTTGCCGTCAGATCCAAAAGAAAATATTGCCGGAGTAGCACTTCAGGCAATGATGGATAGTCTACATTATACAAAGGGCTTTGAAATTATCATTGAGAAGAACATTAAACCTGGAAGCGGTATTGGTTCCAGTGCTGCCAGCGCTGCAGGTATTGTAGTTGCAGCCAACGAACTATTAAACCGCCCTTTCACCAAACAACAGCTGGTTTCATTTGCAATGGAAGGGGAGTTGCTTGCCAGCGGATCTCGTCATGCGGATAATCTGGCGCCTTGTATTTATGGGGGGCTTGTTTTAATTAGAGATACACAAACATTAGACATAATAGAAATAAAAACACCACCACTTTTTATTACAATTATTCATCCTCAAATTGAAATTAAAACATCTTATGCCAGATCTATTTTACCCAAAGATATTCCTTTAAAATCTGCAGTAATACAATGGGCAAATGTAGCGGGCTTAATTTCTGGTTTTTTATGTTCCGATTATCAGTTAATCGGTAGATCATTACAGGATGTAATTGTGGAGCCCATTAGAAGTAAATTAATTCCTGGATTTGATGAGGTAAAGAAAAAATCACTTGAGGTAGGTGCATTGGGTGGAGGAATTTCAGGCAGCGGACCTTCGTTATTTATGCTGAGTGAAACCCTGTCGGTTGCTAAACAGGTGGAATCAGAAATGAAATCAATTTATAACAATCTTGGAATTGATTACAAAACTTACCTTACAGAGGTTGGTCAAAATGGGGTTGAGGTTATTTAATACGATAATGTTATTTTAATTTATGGAATAATCAAAAGGACGCTCAAGCATATCGATAATGAAAATACAGGCGATAACAGGTGACCAAAAACAACCGATATTAATTCATGAAACAGCCATAGAGTTGGCCTCTTACCAACCGAGGATACGTGTCCCGAGATCTCGGGGAGCATTCAAGGGCATAATTTGTGGCAATAATGTAAAATAAAATATACACATGAAATATTTTAGTCTTAATAAAAAATCTCCTGATGTTAATTTCCGAGAAGCAACAATTAAAGGCCAGGCTCCCGACAGAGGTTTGTATTTTCCGGAATATATTCCTTCCGTAAATAAGGAGATGATTATCGATATTGAAAGTATTTCTAATGAAGAGCTTTGTTATCAGGTTATCCGGCCATACGTTGGCGATAGTATCCCTGATGTCGTATTGAAAGATATTGTAGCGCAAACCATAAATTTCCCAGTTCCTTTAGTAAGTGTGGATGAAAATATTTATGCATTGGAAATGTTTCATGGAAATACGCTTGCCTTTAAAGATATTGGTGCTCGATTTATGAGCCGGTGTCTGGGATATTTTGTAAAAGGTAACAATAAAAAAATTACCGTCCTCGTGGCTACTTCCGGTGATACTGGCGGTGCAGTGGCGGATGGCTTTTTGGGTGTTGAAGGTGTGCAGGTCGTTATACTTTATCCTTCAGGTAAGGTAAGTTTGGTTCAGGAAAAACAATTGACAACACTTGGCAATAATGTTTTTGCCATTGAAGTCAATGGTACCTTTGATGATTGCCAGAAGATGGTAAAAAATGCATTCGCAGATCATGAATTGGTTAAGTCGATTTTTTTAACTTCAGCTAATTCTATAAACGTTGCCCGTTGGCTGCCACAACAATTCTTTTATTATTTGGCTTATAAGCAATGGAATCATAAGAATGAAGCGCCGGTAATCAGCATCCCGAGTGGTAATTTTGGAAATATATGCGCGGGGTTACTGGCTATGAAATCGGGATTGCCGATTAAGCATTTTATTGCTGCCTGCAATGCTAATGATATTGTTCCTCAATTTATGAATTCGCATCTGTATCAACCCAAGCAGTCGGTAGCTACGATATCTAATGCAATGGATGTTGGTGACCCCAGTAATTTTGTAAGAATATTAGCTTTGTTTAATAATAATGCTATAGAATTAGCGGATTATTTTTCTGCGGTTAGCATTAGTGATGAAGAAACCAAACAGGCCATTATTGATGTTGAAAATACAACAGGTTATTTAATGGATCCTCATGGTGCTGTTGGATATATTGCTTTGAAAAAATATCTCGAAAATAATAACAATACTTATGGCATATTTGCCGAAACTGCACATCCTATTAAGTTTTATGATGTGGTTGAACCCGTTATCAATAAAAAAATAGCCTTGCCTCCTTCAATTGCATCCATTATGGGTAAAGAAAAAATAGCCATTAAAATGGAGCCGGATTATTTTTTGTTAAAAGAATATTTGCTTTCAGTGGGTTGATTTTATTTCTTTTTTACGTTCAATATTATTTCATTAATTACTTTGTAGCCTCATTACTATTGATTTATCTGTATTACAAAGAATATTTGAATATTCTTAACAGTAGAAAGTCGCTTGCTTATTTCTTTGGACCTATTTTTGTTTAAGTAGTCCTGATCATAATCCGTATAAAAAACATTAATCCAGTTAACCCCTATTTATTTATGAAAACATTACTATCCAAGTTCAGCCTTACTATTTTATTTTGTTTTTTCTTTTTCATTTTGCATGTTCCAGTAATATTCGGAAATTCTTCTGTTCATGAATGGAAAGAGAAAAAATCAAATAATATAATCAGCAGTAATTCAATGGCATTATATGAATCTTTGAATTTAAACAGTCTTGGTCTTTCTGAGCAAGCTTATGAGCTCGCTATTAAAGGTTTCGACAATCTGAAATGCGATGGTAAATTTAGCCATCAGAATATTATCTCCATAATTGATTTTACAAAACCTTCTGCTGATAAAAGATTATTTATTATTGATGTGGAAAATAGCAAGTTGTTGTTCAATACTTATGTAGCCCATGGCCAGAATTCAGGGACTTTGTATGCCGAAAAATTTTCCAATAAGCCATCCAGTTTTCAGAGCAGCCTTGGTTTTTACGAAACAACAGAAACGTATATTGGTAAGCATGGTTATTCATTGCAATTGAATGGGCTAGAAAAAGGGGTTAATGATAAAGCCGATTCAAGAGCAATTGTAGTACATGGTGCTGCTTATGTTTCTGAAGGCATAATCAGAGCGCAAGGTTATTTAGGCAGAAGCTGGGGATGTCCTGCAGTTCCCGAAAAATTATCTAAACCTATTATTGATAAAATTAAAAACGGCACTTGTCTTTTTATTTATGGGAACGATAAAAATTACTTTAACCATTCTGCTATATTAAACAGTTGATTGAATGAAATAATCTCTTTTTGAATTTATCCGAATTCATTTATCTTCACTAAAAAGATTCAATGGTTCAATTAAAAGGCACAGGGGTAGCAATAATTACCCCCTTCACAAAAAACGGTTCAGTCGATTTCAAATCATTAGGCAACCTTATTGACTATATTATTAATGGTGGCGTTCAGTACATTGTAACATTAGGCACTACCGGTGAAACACCAGTATTAAACAAAGAGGAAAAAAAGGAGATTATTGAATTTACCTTTCAGCATGTAAATAATCGGGTGCCCGTAGTAGTTGGTGTAGGAGGAAATGATACGGCTGCATTAATTAAAGATTTATCATCATTTCATTTAGATAAAGCAGTCGCCATATTAAGTGCTTGTCCTTATTATAACAAACCTTCGCAAGAAGGCATTTTTCAACACTATAAAGCAATTGCGGCTCATTCTCCCAAGCCTGTTATCTTATATAATGTTCCCGGAAGAACAGGAAAGAACATGGAAGCAAATACCACATTAAGGCTTTCGCGTGAAGTTGAAAACATTATTGGTATTAAAGAAGCCGGCAATAATATGATTCAATGCATGGATATTTTAAAAGACAGACCTGAAGGATTTATGGTAATTAGCGGTGATGATGATCTTGTTTTACCTCAGATGGCTTGTGGAATGGATGGGGTAATCAGTGTAGCAGCGAATGCACTTCCAAAAGAATTTTCCGAAATGGTTGAGCTTTGCTTGCAACAGAATTTCAAAGCTGCTAAAATTATTAATGATCGTTTAATTACAGCTTACCGTTTAATGTTTGCCGAAAATAATCCCGCAGGAGTAAAGGCATTTTTGTATGAGATGAAAATTATTGAAAACAAACTGAGATTGCCATTAGTTCCATTAAGTGAAAGTCTACACGCGGGTGTTAAAGAATTTCTTGGAAAGTAAAATCAAATTTTATAACAACTTCCCTCAATAGCAAGTACAGTATTTTCAAAAACCTCTTTTGTTTCTGTTAGAAAAGGTTCCAGTGATTCGTATTTAGAAGAAAAATGACCAATCATTAATTTTTTAGCTCCAGCTAATTTTGCAATTTCACCTGCTTGTATAGTTGTACTGTGAAATCTTTCGGCGGCTCTATTTTCTAGATCTTTTAGATAGGTGGTCTCGTGATAAACCAAATCCACGCCTTTTATTTTTTCTGCTAGAGAAGGATCATAAATGGTATCTGCACAATATGCGTAAGATTTAGGTTTTGCAGCTTCAATGGTAACACTTTCATTGGCAATTAGGGTTCCTTTTTTGGTCAGGTAATCCGCTCCATTTTGCAACTGTTCATAAAAAGCGGAAGGTATTTCATAAGACTTCACCATTTCTGGGATAATGCTTCTGGGTTTCTTTTTTTCTTTAAATAAAAATCCCCAACAATCAATTCGGTGTTGAACTTGAAAGCAGGAAATTTCAATTTTACCGGTATCCGCTATAATGCCCTCACCGGATAAAGCATGAAAATACAGACGATAAGAAAGTGTAACAGAAGCAACACTCAGATGCAATGAAATAATTTCTTCCAGTTTTGCCGGACCAAAGAGATGTAATTCCTGGGTTCTGCTCAACAAACTCATACTGGTGAGCAGACCGATGAGACCAAAATAATGATCTCCATGTAAATGAGAAATGAAAATATGAGAGATTTTGCTTCTTCTGAGTTTGTATTTTGAGATTTGATTTTGTGTGCCTTCACCACAATCAATCAAAAAACTAGCATCCTGAGTTTGAAGTAATTGCGCAGTGGGATTTCTGCCAAAAGCAGGGATAGCCGAATTATTTCCTAAAATGGTTATAGCAAGCAAGCAGCTTTGATTTTTATATTTGCGTAATTACGGTTACAAATTAATCAATTGTTGTCAAAATCCTTCAATAGTTCTCTTTCTATTTCTTCCATTTGAACAATATCCCAGGCCTCACTTTCTGTTGGTGTTATATTCATTACATCTAAACAATCTTTTGTTTCAATCGTTTTAATTATTGTTTCATTCAGCCCGCAGATCACAAAAGAATTGTTGTCGTTATAAAATTCTTTTTGCTGTTGAATGATCATTTGCAATGAAGCATCATCAATATTTTTGACCTGATAAAAATTGACAACCAGGTGAGGGATCTGCTTTGTTTTATAGGAATCCAACAATTGTTGCAGTTCCTCTGTCATATTAGCAGTTATTTCAGCCTCTTCAGGAGTAATTACAGTAAATTTTTCTTTGGTATCTAATTTGACGTTCATTAAATGCTGATTTGAAAAAAATATAAATAAATGAAATTTTAAGAACAATTAAAAGAGAACAATAGAAGGCAAATTTATTTCACATTTAATTAAGTCTGAACATTTTTTAATTCTTTTTAATAATGCTTACTTTTCAACATATCAACAATTTGTGTTTCTGCAAACTAAACCGATACAAATAATCGTTATTATTGTAACCAATAAAAACCTAAAGCATGGATAATAATTTTTCAACCCAAGTAAAAGAGATCATTTCTTACAGCAGGGAAGAGGCATTAAGGCTAGGAAATGACTTTATAGGAACGGAGCACTTGGTTTTGGGTTTGATTCGCGACGGTGAAAATACTGCCGTAAAAATCCTAAAATCGCTCAGCATCGATCTTTACGAATTAAGGAAAGAGATAGAAATGGCAGTTAAAGACAAAACAGGAAAAAACATTGCCAACATTAATTCATTACCCTTAACAAAACAAGCAGAGAAAGTAATCAGAATTACAGTACTTGAAGCCAGGTCTTTAAAAAGTGCTCAGGTGGAGAGCGAACATTTGATGCTCTCTATATTAAAGAACAAAGAAAATATTGCAACACAAATACTAAATCAATTTGAAGTGGACTACGACATTTTTAAAAACGAGCTTGGCTTTGTAACTAGCAAACCTCCTCAGGCAGAATTCAACGAAGAAGATGATTTTGATGAAGAAAGAAAACAATATGGTCAGCAACCTAAAGGCACTAAAGGTGCTGGTGCTGCTCAAATTAAATCTAAAACTCCGGTATTAGATAATTTTGGACGGGATATTACCCGACTTGCCGAGAATGGCTCTCTTGATCCAATTGTTGGAAGAGAAAATGAAATTGAAAGAGTTTCTCAGATTCTTTCCAGAAGAAAAAAGAATAATCCTATTTTAATTGGGGAACCCGGAGTAGGTAAAACCGCAATTGTTGAAGGATTGGCATTAAGAATCATACAAAGAAAAGTTTCCAGAGTTTTGTTTGATAAAAGAGTAGTTAGTCTTGATTTGGCGGCCTTAGTAGCGGGTACTAAATACCGTGGTCAATTTGAGGAAAGAATGAAAGCCATTATGAACGAACTGGAAAAAAACAGAGATGTAATTTTGTTCATTGATGAGATACACAC
>CANFGZ010000020.1 GCA_947446585.1 Chitinophagaceae bacterium
AATAAACCTAAGATTGTAGCAACGGCAGTAAGCATCACCGGAATGATACGAATCTTTCCCGCCATAATAGCAGCCTCCCGGGTACGCATACCCCTTCCGCGCAACTCATCTGTAAATTCAATCAACAAAATACCATTCTTGATTACAATACCTGCAAGACCAATTATACCCACACCCAACATGATACTGGCAATGGTCATTCCTGTAATTGCATAACCCAGAAACACACCAATGATAGAAAAGAATATTTCTGTCAATACAATAAATGGTTTACTTAAAGAGTTGAATTGCAACACAAGAATTAAGAAGATCAATCCTAAGGCAATCAATAACGCCATACCTAAGAAACTGTTGGTTTCAGCTTCTTGCTCACCTTGTCCGGTTTGTCTGATAGTAACATCAGCAGGTATCGGAACTAAAGTTTTGAATCTTTCAATTTTAACTGCCAGTTCTTTATTCACTTTAGCTGTCATCGATGGATCCAAAACATTCGATTGCAATTGAATCGTACGTTTTACATTTTTACGGGCAACTGCTCCTGATGTATTTGTGTAATCTACAGAAGCAATTGCACTTATTGGTACAGATTTAATACGCATCGTATTCATGTCCATGAAGGTGATGCGCATGTTCATCAAGTCGGCGATATTGTTACGCAACAAATCTGTATAACGTAATTGAATTTTATATTCGTCTTCGCCATCTTTCAATTTGCTCACTTCTTTTCCAAATACAGCGGTACGAATTTCCATTCCGATTTGTCCAGTGCTCAAACCTTCCATCATGGCTTTTTCACGGTCAACCTTAATCGTAATTTCAGGACTGTTTAAATCCACATCAGGCTTGATGCCTTCCACACCATCTACGCGGTTGGTGTCGAGATAATTATTCAATTGAGTTGCCACTGCGGCAATTTCTTCAAATTTATCACCTACGATTTCGATGTTCACCGGAGGATCTGTTGGAGGTCCAGCATCTTCTTGAGTTACTTCTATAGTCGCACCCGGAATACCTTTCATCTGTGCTCTGATAGCATCTAAATATGGTTTTGATTTTTTACCGTTACGCTTTTCAAATTCAACAAATGAAACCTGAATACGACCTAAATTAGGTTGCACACTTCTGTTGTTGCTTCTCGGATTGTTGGCGCTATTAGCCACGTTGGCAATCACACTTTCCACAATACTTCCTTCTTCACCTGGTTTGTCTTTTTCCAACACTTTGAAAACGCGTTGTTCTAAAATATGAGTGATACTATCGGTAGCAGATACGCTGGTTCCCGGAGGCATTTTCAAATAAACATAAACAAACTTCGGGTCACCACTTGGGAAGAATGTTGCTTTATTACCTCTTGCCATTAATAAAATAATTGAAAGCGGAAACAATAAAAACAAACTCACCACAGCCCATACCGGTCTTTTGCCTTTCAACACCCAACGCAATAATTTTTCATATCGGTTCATCAAACCCGGTAATACTTTATTTTGGAAACTATGAATGATATCTCTGAAAATATATCTGTTCATAATAGCCAACAACATCATAAACAATAAGAAGTTGGCAAAACCATGAGAACCTAATAGATGCAAAATGATACCCGAAATAATCGCTGTCCAGAACCACCATTTTTTAAATAATAATTTCTTTTCTTCTTCATATTCTTTTCCTTCAGGCTTCATGAAACTAACTGCAAATACAGGGTTGAAGATGAAGGCCACGATTAGAGAAGCAGCCAATGTTAAGATCAACATCGTAGGCAGGTAAATCATAAACTTACCGATAATGCCTTTCCAGAAAAGCAATGGGAAGAAAGGAGCCAATGTAGTTGCCGTACCTGCCATCACCGGAATGAAAACCTCTCCGGCAGCCTCTTTGGCGCTTTTGATGATTTTTACTTTTCCGTTGTTGTAGATACGATGCGTGTTTTCAATAACCACAATCGCATCGTCAACAATAATTCCCAAACCAAACAATAAGGCAAACAATACAATGAAATTTAAAGTAACCGTTGTTCCCACAATGCCATCTGCAATTGGCAAGAACATAAAGGCAACGAATACACTAAGTGGCACACTTAATGCTACAAAGAATGCATTGGTAACTCCCATGAAGAACATCAATATCAACAACACCAACACAAACCCAATGATGATCGTATTTACCAAATCATTGAAAGATGTTTCGGTAGCTACACTTTGATCACCTGTAATCACCACTTTCAAACTTGGAGGCAATTCTTTCGACTCTTTCATTTTGGCAACGATGTCTTTTACTTTACCTGCTGCGCTGATTAGATTTTCTCCGGCACGTTTTACAATGTTGATGGTTACTACATTTTTGCCATCCAAACGCGCATAGCTTTCTTTTTGTTTGATGGTGTCTTTGAGTTCAGCAATATCTCTTAAATAAACTGTAGAACCTTGGGCACTGCTTCGTACCACGATATTCTGTAAATCAAGTACACTATTGAACTGACCTTTTACTTTCAGTGTTCTTTTCATATCACCCACTTCAATCAAACCACCGGTGATATCATTGTTTTCGCGAGAAATGGCATTTTCAATATCCATGAAACTTACACGTGCTGCTTGCATTTTGTATGGATCAACATTCACTTGTATTTCTCTTTCCGGAGCACCTACAATTTCAGCTCTAGTAATTTCAGGAAGTTCTTCGAATTTGTCTTGTAACTTATCAGCAAACTGTTTCAATTTTACACCATCATAATCACCACTCACATTTACAAACATGATCGGCATTTCACTGAAAGCGAATTCCTGCACATTAGGTTGTTGGGTAAGATTATTAGGAAGATCGGATTGCGCTTTATCTAACGCATCTTTTACTTTTTGCTTCGCCAATTCAGTTTTTACATCCGTATCAAATTCTACGATGATCAAAGAATAATCTGTTTGAGAAGTGCTGGTGATTTTTTTCACCTTGGCACCACTGATACCTTTCAATTGTTTTTCAATGGGACGTGTAACGAGGTTTTCAATGTCTTTGGGAGAGTTGCCCACGTACACTGTTGTCACACTAATGGTTGGTACAACAATATCCGGAAACTGCTCTTTAGGCATGGTGTTGAATTTATACAAACCAAATGCAGAGATGAGCATGGCAATGATGTACACTGCAGTTCTGTTGTCTACTGCCCAGCTGGTAGGTTTAAATTCTTTAAACGTATCTTTTATTTTATCAGAAAAATTCATAATTATTTATTTTGGTTTTTTAACCATTGAAAAGCAATAAGAAATTAATTAACAGTAGTGGTTACCAGCTGACCTTCATATAGATTCTGATATCCTGATGTTATTAATTGTTCGCCGCCTGTTAGTCCTGATTTTATCTCAACAATATCGCCATAAACTTCACCTAACACAATTGTTTTTCTGGTGGCAATTATTTTACCATCAGCAGATTTTCCCATTAAATAAACATATTTATTTTGTTCGTCGCTTTGTACCGTATTTACAGGAATGACAACGGCATTAGCTGCAGAGTAATCCAGTATTTTCATCACCACAGATTGATTAGGTTTCAACACGCCATCAGCAGGAATTTTTGCTTCTACTGTAAATCCACGTTGTGTGTTTTCAATAGTTTGTCCAATTAATGAAATTGTTGAATTTATGGTTTTATTCGCCTCAGGAATTGAAACTACTACAGGAGTGCCTTTGTGAATTCTGGTTAAATAATTTTCAGGAACAATTGAAAGTACTTTTAAATTATTTGTGTTTACAATTTTAATTTGACCCATACCGCTAAACAATTCCCCTACTTTAACCATTACGGTTTCAGCAATTCCATCTACATCACTTCTTACAGCAGCAGTGTTTAATTGTTCTGAGCCAACTTTTACTTGCTCTTCTGCAGATTTGAGTTGGTTTTCAAGTGTGGCCACATTAGTTCTTGCACTGATTAATTGAACTTCAGTTCCAATGCCTTTTTCCCAAAGGTTATTCTGACGTTCGTAAATGTTTTTTGCATAAGCCAATTGAGTTTTGATGCCTTCCAATTGTTGTTTAGCCGCTACCAATGATTGTTTCATTATAGCATCATCCAATTGTAGCAACAATTGTCCTTTTCTAACTACATCTCCTTCTTTTACAAAGATTTGTTTTACTTGTCCACCCATACCGCGAGGTGAAATGTACGAAATGTTTTCTGCGTCTATTCTTCCGCGTAGATCGATGTAGTGGTTGAACTGTTGAATACCAACTGCAGCCACAGCAATTAATTTAGATTTTGAATCTGAAGTGATGCCACTGAGTGCATTGAGTTTGTCCTTAAGTTTTTTGATTTCAGTTTCAGTTTTTGTTTTTGTGGCTTCCAGTTTTTCCAGTTTGGATTTGATGTCGGCAACAGAAGTTTCTTCATTCTTTTTTGCATCATTGCAGGAAAAAATTGCTAAGGATATGGTTAGTAAAGCGGTAAGAAAATGTACTTGTTTCATTATGATTGTTTTAATATGCTGTATAATAGTTATGATTGTAGATTAAGGTAGTTTGCCAGTAGCTTTTAAGAAATCAATTTTTGCAACAATGGCATCATACATAGCGCCGTAGTAATTGTTTTGGGCTACTTTCAATTCTGTTTGTGCATTGTAAATTTCTAAGTTACTTCCCAATCCTTGTTCGTATTTAATTTTGGTGCTGTTATAAACTTTTTCTGCTAAAGCAGTATTTTGTTTTTGTGTTTCAAGTGTCTTCAAAGCAGAACTAATTTTTACACGTGCATTGGCCACTTCCATATCTATTGCATCTTGCAAACGCGTCATGTTGTTTTTTACTTTATACAATTCATATTTCGCTTTTTGAATTCTTGCATTTCTGGCGTTGCCATCAAATAGAGGGATAGACATTTTAACACCAATTAAAGAAGTTGTATACCAATCCCCTTTATCAAAGAAAGTGAATTCGCCACGCTGTGCATTTTTAGAATAAGTACCAAAAGCGACTATTGATGGATATTTACTGTATTGGTATCTTTTGATATTGTATTCATTTAATTTAATAGCAGTAGATAATTGCTGATATTCTTTTCTGTTATTGTAGTTTACTGAATCATTTAAAACGAGTGATTCAATTTTATCAAGCGACAAGGTATCCGTTTGTATAAGTGAATCTTTTTGCGGAATATTAATTAAAAATTTCAACCCGGCATTTCCCATGATTAGTTGATCATAAATTTTTTCTTTTTCTGTTTTAAGATTGTTCAATTGCACCTCTACTTTTTCAACATCAAGTTTTTCTGCGAAACCATTCTTATAAATTTCCCTGGTGTCTCTGAGTAATTTTTCAAATCGATCGATATTGGCATCGATACTAGTAGCTTGTTGTTTGCCTACCAATAATTGATAATAAAGCTTATAAACATTTGCTTTTATTTGCTCTTTGGTAACCTCAGCAGTCTGAGTGGCTAATGTAATGACTGCACTTCTTGCTTTCAAGCCCACAAAAACCTGTCCATCAAATAGAATTTGCGAAAAATCAACACCTCCTGTAGCATTCCATGAAGTACCGAATTTGGCAGGTACACTTCCAAAACCATTGTTAGGAAAGGTGATTGGATTTCCGCTACCATCACGAACACCATTATTCACCAACACATTATATACTGACGGTGAAATAAAATCAGGCAGTGTAGTAGTGGGGATGTCAAAATAATGCGTGCCATTTATACTTGCATTGATTTGTGGCAATGCAATGGAAGTAAATTCTCTGTTGCTTTGTTTTTGAATTTGAATATCTAGCAATGCATTTTTCACATCGATGGCATTTTTCATTGCATAATCAACCGATTGTTCTGCAGATAATTCGTATTTTTTCTGAGCAATACATTTTTCAGCAAAAATGAATAGAGCAATAAAAAAAAGAAAAGCTCTTGTTGGTTTTAGTTTGAACATTTTATGTTTATTTTTTAGATCTGTTTTTTGTGTATTTATTGATTAGTTTATAACCTTTCTCATTCACAACGCCATATAAAAAGAAAGTTGATAATTCCTGAGCAATGCTTACCAAACTTGATTTTACAGAAGTTTGAAATTCTGGATTGAAAGCGATGATAATAGATTCTACTCTGTATCTGGATACGATTTCTAGATTCAAATCATCACGATATAAACCTTCTTTAATACCTCTGATTATATTCTGTTTAATTTTCCCATACACATAATCATTTTTGTGAGCAAGGAAAAGTTTAAAAGCTTGTGGATAATATTTATGAAGGTCAAATAATATTGAAGGATTCATGGTTTCAAACAACTTCGACATCTGCTCCATAGCCAAAATAATCTCATGAATGGCGTTTTCAGAATTGATGATATCGCTATCGCATTGAAATTGATTTTCGGAAGTAATTTGTTTTACCACTTCCGCTACCAAAGCTTCTTTATCAGCATAAAATTGATAAATTGTTTTTTTGCTGATGCCCATTTTACCGGCAATATCATCCATACTTACGCTTTTCAAGCCATATTGCATGAATAAAAGATGAGCCTGTTGAAATATTCGAATGGCGGTATCGTTGGTCATGTTCATTTTCGCGTCGCAAAACTATGGAAACTTTTAGTGGTATCAAAGTTTTTTAAAAGATTATTCATTTATAAGTTCAATACCTCAAAAAATGATCAAACCCCAAACCCCCAACCATAAACCACAAACACCAAACTATAAACCCCAAACAACAAACAACAAAACGCAATCAACTTCCCCCTTTGGGGGATTGAGGGGGCTTGCTAACTATTCATTACTTTTGTTTTTCAAATCTTCACCATGACAAACAAATTCGAATACAAAAAAGCTCTTCAATATTTTTTACAAGGATTATTGGTACTTGCTCCCGTGTTGATCACTTTTTACGTTTTATTTTCCGTGGTTACCTCTATCGATAATCTGATTCCTATTTTTACGGTTACAGATAGTAAGGGCGTTGTGCAAGTAAAAAACTACGGATTGGGTTTTGTAGTAATCATACTCTTTATCATTACCATTGGCTATTTCAGTTATTTTTTTATATCAAATAAAATTATCGTCTTCTTTGATAAGATGATGCAACGTCTACCGGGATTGAAGCATATTTATTCTACCACAAGAGATTTTTTTGAAGCATTTGCCGGAGATAAAAAGAAGTTTACTTACAATGTTCTCGCCAATGTAGATGACAATGATGTGTGGAGAGTTGGATTTGTGACTCAGGAAGATATGTCTGAATTTGGATTGAAAGAATATGTTGCCGTGTATGTGCCTATGGCTTATTCTGTTGCCGGTAATGTTTATATTATCCCAAAATCAAGAATAAAATCGATTACGCATATCAGCAGTTCTCAAACGATGAAATTTGCCGTAAGTGGCGGCGTTACTGATATTTTGGAAGAAGATAAGCATACAGAGAAATAGCATTGATTAATTCTTTTATCTGTGTTATTTTCTTTTAGTTGGACTGTGTTTTTCACCTGAAATGTTTTCGTGGCTTGTTTAGTTTTGCTTTTTAATCTTTTGCATGAAAACTAAACTAATCATTTTTCTGTTTTTAATATTGCTTTGTCAATATTCTTTTTCCTGGGGATTTTATGCACATGGTAAAATAAATTACTACGCCGTTTTTCTGCTGCCTCCCGAAATGATGGTACTTTATAAACCCAACATCTCATTTCTTGAAGAACACGCCACCGATCCGGATAAGCGACGATATGCGGTTCCCGATGAAGGCCCCCGACATTTTATTGATATAGACCATTATGGTAAATTCCCTTATCCAGATTTACCAAGAAAATGGAAGGCCGCTGTTGAAAAATATTCAGAAGATTCGTTGAAAGCTCATGGAATTGTTCCCTGGCATGTTCAGGCAATGCTCAACAGACTAACTATCGCTTTTTCTAAAAAAGATTTTACAGCTATCATGAAAAACAGTGCAGAAATCGCTCATTATATCAGTGATGCACACGTGCCTTTACATACTAGTAGTAACCACAATGGGCAACTGACCAACCAAAAAGGCATTCATGGCTTTTGGGAAAGCCGAGTGCCCGAGTTGCTGGCAGAAAAACAATTTGATTTCCTGATTGGTAAAGCAGATTACCTAAAAGATCCCGGTGATTTTATCTGGAAAAGAATTTTAGAAAGCGCAACAGCTGCTGATAGTGTACTAACCATAGAAAGAGAACTGACTCAACAGTTTCCTCAAGATAAAAAATATGCTTTTGAAGATCGAAATGGAAAAATCGTAAAACAATATTCATCAGCCTACACCATTGCTTATAATAATAAACTAGATGATATGGTGGAAAGAAGAATGCGTCAATCTATTTATGCTGTAGCTTGTTTTTGGTATACAGCTTGGGTAAATGCAGGTCAGCCTGATTTAAAAGAACTCGCTCATCAGCATTTTTCCAATGATGAATTAATATCTATTGACTCTTTGAATCAACAATGGAAAGAAGGGAGTAGGATGTTGGGGAGGGAGGAGTGAGGTGGGTGCTAGATGCTGGATAGGCTGGATAAGCTTGATAGGCTGGATAGGCTGGATAAGCTTGATAGGCTGGATAGGCTGGATAAGCTGGATAGGCTGGATAAGCTTGATAGGCTGAATGATATTTTCTGAAATTCTTAGCAATGTCTCCTGAAAGAGACGTTGCGTTGCTAAAAGTCTTGTTCAAAAGGTAAACAAACAATAAACAACAGACAATAAACAACAAACATTTTTTACCTTCGCGTTTTCAATTCATTTGCAGAAAATTCATCTGTTTTAAAAATATTGCATGATTCATAATTTCAACGCAGGTCCGTCCATTTTACCTAAAGAAGTTTTTCAGCAGGCATCAGAAGCCGTCATAGAATATAATAATTCAGGCTTATCTATTCTTGAAATGGGGCACCGAACTCCCGAGTTTACAGCCATCATGGAAGAAGCAAGATTCTTAGTTAAGGAGTTGATGAATCTGGATGATCATCATAAAGTGCTGTTTCTTCATGGTGGCGCTTCAACACAATTCATGCAGGTGCCGATGAATCTGCTGGATCCCAAAGATTCAGTAGCTTATGCAGATACCGGTGTCTGGAGCAGTAAAGCGATTAAAGAAGCTAAATTGTTTGGAAAGGTTGATGTGGTTTGTTCTTCAAAAGAAAAAAATTATTCTTTCATTCCCAATGATTTTGCCGTACCTAACGATGCCAAATATTTTCATCTTACTACCAATAACACCATTTACGGAACTCAATGGCAAAGCATTCCCAAAACCAGTAACGTGCTTGTTGCCGATATGAGCAGCGATATTTTCAGCCGCCAATTGAATTTTAATGATTTTGGGTTGATTTACGCTGGCGCTCAAAAAAATATGGGTCCGGCAGGAGTGAATATGGTGGTGGTTAATGAAAATATTCTCGGCAAAGTAAAACATCCAATTCCAACTATCATGGATTATCGCAATCACATCGCCGAAGAAAGTATGTTGAACACTCCACCAGTTTTCGCAGTTTATGTATGTATGCTCACGCTTCGCTGGCTAAAAAATCTTGGCGGCATCAAAGCAATCGAAAAAATAAATGAGTACAAAGCCACTTTATTATATAACGAAATCGACAGTAACGAATTATTCACCACCCATGTAAACAAATCCGACAGAAGTAAAATGAATGTATGTTTCGCTGTTAATAATCCTGCTCATGAAAAACAATTCCTTGACTATGCCTCCACTAATGGCATTGTAGGAATAAAAGGCCACCGTTTATCCGGAGCTTTCAGGGCTTCGCTCTATAATGCACTGCCAATCAGTAGTGTAGAGTTCTTAGTAGAGATCATGCGTTCTTTTAAACAATCCATTGCCTGATTTTTATTCATATATGGAATCAGAGTAGTTTAGAAAGACTATTTTTGTAAACCATACTTCTAATATACCAACTTATAATATGACAACTATTTCTCCATTTAAAGCATTACGTCCCGAAGCCCAGCTTGCTAAACTAGTCGCTTCCAGGCCTTATGATGTTTTAAATACCAAAGAAGCAAAAATTGAAGCACAGGGAAACCATTCCTCATTTTTGCATATTACCAAAAGCGAAATCGATTTGCCCGAAAGCATCGATATTCATGATCAAAAAGTGTATGATACGGCTAAAGAAAATCTGAATGCTTTTATCAGCCGTAATATTTTATTCAGAGAAAATAAACCCTGCTATTATATTTACAGATTAATCATGAATGGAAAAAGTCAGACCGGACTGGTTTGTGGAAGCTCGGTTGATGATTATGAAAATGACATCATTAAAAAACATGAGTTCACCAGACCAGAGAAAGAGCTCGACAGAATTAATCATATCAAAACCACAGGCGCACAAACAGGAAATGTATTTCTTGCCTATCGTAACGTGGATGAAATTGATGCAGTGATTAATAACTGGACCAAAGACAAAAATCCTCAATACGATTTTATTGCCGATGATAATATTCAACACAGCATCTGGATTGTAAACGACGACAACACCATAAATAAAATTACGACGCTCTTTAAAACAAAAGTTCCCTGTACCTATATTGCTGATGGTCATCACCGTGCTGCTTCTGCCGCAAAAGTGAGGGCTGCATTGGGAGATAAGGCTACCGAAAACGCCAGTTATTTTCTTACTACTTTGTTTCCTTCCAATCAACTCCATATCATGGATTATAATAGAGTGGTTAAAGATCTGGGAAAAATCAGCAAACAAGAATTTTTAAATAAACTGGAAGATCATTTCACCATCGAAAAAGTAGATGCCGCTTATCGTCCCGAACATTTACATTGTTTCGGTTTGTACATTGATAAACAATGGTACAAATTGTCTTCAAAGCCCGGAACTTTTACTGAAGACCCAATTGGAATTCTGGACGTAACCATTCTTCAAAATAATATTTTAGATCCTTTGCTCGACATCAAAGATCAGCGCACAGATAAAAGAATTGATTTTGTTGGTGGTATTCGCGGGCTTGAAGAACTCGAAAAAAGAGTCGATAGCAAAGAAATGGTTCTGGCTATAAGTTTATATCCGGTGAGTATTCAGCAGTTATTTGATATTGCAGACAGCGGAAATGTTATGCCACCTAAAAGCACCTGGTTTGAACCCAAATTAAGAGACGGACTATTAACACATCTCATTTATTAATGGGTTAACTTTATAACTCATGCTGTTGGTTATATTATAAAAAGATGATCAAACTCTTATCCTTTATTGTATTGCTCATTGGCCTTCAATATAATCTGAAGGCTCAAAATGCGGAGCAATTTCATGCTATGGGTAAAAATTATCTGATAGATGGCGACTATTCCAATGCCGAATCCATGCTTTTTAGTGCTTACAATTTAGACTCCTTAAATATTTCTATTATCAAGGATCTTTCTTTATGTTATTATTTCGAAAAAGAATATTCAAAAGGACTTCAAATCATTAATTCCATAATCGATAAAGATTCTGCTGATGATCAGTGTTTTCAGATAGCAGGCAATATTTATAAAGGGTTGAAAAAATATAATGAATGTGAAATTTTATATCAAAAAGCACTTACAAAATTTCCGGATAACGGTGCATTGAATAATGAAATGGGGGAACTGCTGAATTTGCAAAATAAAAAAGAATGTATTAATTACTGGGAAAAGGGCATTGAAAAAGATCCTCAGTATCCAAAAAATTATTTCAATGCCGCTAAATTCTACGATACAGAAAATAATAATCTGTGGAGTTTATTATACGGTGAGATTTACATAAACATGGATCCATTTGGTGTAAAAACTGCAGAGATAAAAGAAATCATTCTCAGTGCTTACCAAAAAATTTTTAATTCACTACTTAGCGATGGCAACATAAAGGATAAAAATAAATTTTCCCAAAAGATTTTTTCTCATCTGATCAAACAAAATGAAATTGCCAGCCAGGGACTTTCTGTTGGAAACCTAAGTATGATCAGAACACGATTTATTCTCGACTGGTATTTCGATAAAGCCGATAAATATCCGTTTAAATTATTTGAATTTCATCAATACTTAATAAGAGAAGGACTATTTGAATCATACAACCAATGGCTTTTTGGTTCTTCCGAAAATCTCTCTGCATTTCAAAACTGGACTCAACTGCATCATCAGGATTACGCTGCATTTACAAAGTTTCTTAAATCCAACCAATTAGTGATGCCACACGATCAGTATTATCATTAATAAAATGATCACCTTCTTCATTTTTATTTTGATTAATTTAGTCACTTGTTATTTCTGAAATAAATCTATTTCTAATTTAAGTTTATCAGTTATGAATGAACAATCCAGATTATTTGATTTTTTATACAATCAGCATCAGCAGTTCTCAAAACAAGATATGCTTGCAGCTAAAGTGGAAGGCAATTGGGTAAAGCACAGCACTGCTGAAATAATAAATACAGTAAATAAATTAAGTGCAGGTTTATTGCAACTTGGAGTCAGCGGCAATGATATGACGGTAGAAAATCAGGATAAAATCGCCATCATTTCCCGTAACAGGCCCGAATGGATAATGCTTGATCTGGCTTGTCAGCAAATAGGCGTTTTACTCGTTCCCATTTATCCAACCACCAGTACCAATGAAATCGAATTTATTTTTAATGATGCTTCTATAAAATATGTTTTTATCAGCGGACAGGAATTACTGGAAAAGATGAATAGCATTAAAAATAAAATTCCTTCACTAATTAATATTTTTAGTTTTGATGAATTGCCTCAGGTTGATTACTGGAAAATGTTACTCAATAATCTTGACGAATCAATGTTATCAAAATCAGAAAAAATAAAAGATTCCATACTACCCACACAATGCGTAACCATCATTTATACTTCAGGAACAACAGGGGTTCCAAAAGGAGTGATGCTTAGTCACCGAAACCTGGTAACGAATGTATTAAATGCAGTTAAAACTTTTCCATTTCCAGTAATGCCCGAAGCCAAAGCACTTAGTTTTCTGCCTTTGAATCATATTTTTGAAAGGGTAGCTTCTTACATTTATATGTCTCGAGGGATCTCTATTTACTATGCCGAAAATTTGGATACAATAGGAGAAAATCTGAAAGAGGTAAAACCTGTTTTGTTTACAACAGTTCCGAGGTTACTGGAAAAAGTATTTGATAAAATAATGACCAACGGAGCTAAACTAAAAGGAATTAAGAAAAAATTATTTTACTGGGCTGTTGATCTGGCAATGCGTTATGACAATTTAAAATCCGGTGGTTTGTTTTATAACCTGCAACTTTCAATTGCAAATAAATTAATTTTCAGCAAATGGCGTGAGGCACTTGGAAACAACATTCAATATATTATTACAGGTGGTGCTGCTTGCCAGGTAAAATTGATAAGAATCTTTACTGCTGCTAGAATTCCTGTGTATGAAGGGTATGGGCCAACAGAAAATAGTCCGGTGATCAGTGTGAATTGCTGTAAAAAATATGGAACAAAATTTGGCACAGCAGGTTTGGTTATTGAAGGGCAACAGGTAAAAATTGAAACAGATGGTGAAATATGTGTCAAAGGTCCGAGTGTGATGATGGGATATTATAAAAGACCTGATTTAACAAATGAAGTCATAATTGACGGATGGTTACATACCGGAGATATTGGCATATTTGAAGAGGGTAAATATTTAAAAATAACCGATCGCAAAAAAGAACTATTTAAAACCAGCGGTGGTAAATATGTAGCACCCCAGCCCATCGAAAATAAACTTAAGGAATGTAGTTTTATTGAACAAGTAATGATTATTGGTGCCGATCAGAAATTTGTTGCCGCATTAATTGTTCCTTCTTTTGCTAACTTAAAAGTATGGATGGAAACTAATGGAATAGCTTTTACCACTTATCAGGCTGCTGTTGAAAATGATGAAGTATTTAAGATGTATACTACACTTATAGAAGGCTACAACGCAAATTTTAATCATGTGGAGCAGGTGAAAAAATTTGTATTAATGCCACAGGAATGGACAATTGACTCCGGTGAACTCACACCAAAACTGAGTATGAAGCGAAAAGTGATTATGGAAAAATTTAGTGAGCAGATAAAAAATATTTATCAATAAAAAAAGCCGGCAATTGATACCGGCTTTTAAACTAAAACATCATTAAGGTTAATTCATAGTTGTAATACTATTTGAAAAAGATTCAATGTAATTTTCAGACTCGAATATAGATAAAATAGGATAGCTGAAAGTCATTGATTCAATGAAAATAATGTAGTAGTTATACTACAGATTAATTCTGCATTAAATTATTTTCGATACAATACAAAGTAAGTTCGGTATTGTTTTTCAAGTTCATTTTTATCAAAATTCTTGAACGGTATGTACTTACTGTATTAATACTGAGAATCATGGACGCTGCGATTTCGGAAAGCGATTTCCCTGAACCCAATAATTTCATCACGGCAAATTCACGATCAGACAGTATATAATGTCTTGGTTTTTCATCATCTTGATCAATTAATGAAGCCAGTTTTTCGGCTACAGGAGAGGTGATATACTTCCTTCCGCTGATTACTCTTTTAACTGCATTTACCAGTTCTTCGGGCGCGAGGTCTTTACTCAAATATCCCGAACCTCCGGCTTTTAATACCCTTACGGCATAATGTTCTTCGGGGTGAATGCTCATGATGAGAATGGGCAGCTTTGGACTAATTTGTTTTATCTGAGCAATAGCCTCAAGACCGCTTCTGCCTGGCATTGAAAGATCGCTGATAACTACATCCCATTCTTCTTCCATTACTTTTTTAATCATAAACTCAGCATTCGCTACCTCTTCAATTTTTGCATCAGTAAAACCCTCAATTAGAATCTGATGAATTCCCTTTCTGACAATAGAATGGTCGTCTGCTATTAATATTCTGATCATAGTGATGTAAATTTAAACATCTAATGGTAATTCCAATAATACAATTGTACCCTCATTGGGTTTACTAATAATCTGGTAATGACCACCAAGCATCAATGCTCTTTCTTTCATGCCAAGCAATCCAAGCGTTTTTTTGTTTTTTATTTCAGTTTCATTAAATCCAATACCATTGTCTGAAATTTTCATCAGAAGTTTATCGTTTTCAAGAGTAATAGAAGTGATTACTTTAGTGGCTTCGGAATGTCTTAAAATGTTAGTCAGGCTTTCCTGATATATTCTAAATATAGCCGTGATTTTATCCGCATGTAAATTTACTATCGCAACATTTGATATAAAGATCGAAGGAATATTAAACCTTTTTTGAAATTCATCTGTCTGCCATTCCATAGCAGAGATCAGTCCCAAATCATCAAGTACACTGGGTCTCAATTGTGTGGAAATTCTTCTAACTGATTTAACGGTGTCGTCGATTAAAACCAAAGCATTTTTTATCTTTTCGATGACATCCGGTTTATCGTTGATCATTTTTTTATTGATCCAGGATATATCCATTTTCAATCCGGTTAACTGTTGTCCCAGTTCGTCATGAATTTCTCGGGCAATACGGGTACGTTCTTCTTCTCTGATTTTTTGTATGTGTATCGAGAGTTCTTTTAATTCACTTTGATATTTCGATTTCTCAGAAATATCAATTCCAACTCCCATCATACAATCTTCTCCATTATATTTTAAATAAACGCCCGTAAAATAATAAGGAATTCTTTTTTTATCTACATCCAATAAATCACCCTCCACATTATCAAATCCTGTTTTAAATACGTTAGCAATTTTTTCTGCAAACAATTGCTTTTGCTCATCCGGAACAAAATTAACGGGGTTTACAGTATTAATCATATCCTGATCTGTATAACCACTTAAGGTCAGTAAATTTTTATTCCATCTAATATATTTGCCTTCTTTGTTAAACATATAAAAAACTCCAGGCAAACTATTAATAAGTACATCTGACATTTCTTTTTCGTGAATGATTTGTTCCTGTATTTTTTTCTGCGACGTAATATCCTGAATAACACCTACAATTCGATATGGATTTCCTTCTTTATTGTAAAGTATACTTTGTCTGTTGTATAAAATTTTCCAATTGTTTTCGGAGTCCAGAAAACGGTACTCAGAAAACATTATTCCTTTTTTTTCTGAAAAAACACGTTGTAATATTTCCATTCCATTTTTTGAATCTTCAGGATGCATTCTTTCAATAAAATATTCAAATCTCTTCTTGTCTTTAGGTTTATTTTTTACTAATTCATCATATTTATCATTGCCCCATATTTCATTTGTTTCCAGATCCCAATCCCATAAAGCATCATTGGTTCCTTTGATGATGAGTTCAAATCTATTGTTAAGCTCTTCCAGTTTTTTATTTGTTTGTAAGAGAATTACTTCTTCTTCTTTCCGTTTTGTGATATCTCTATAGTAAATGGAAATACCATTGATGTCGGGGTAAATCCAGTTTTCAAACCACTGACCGGTTAAATCATATCTTAATTCGCAATGAATTTCTTTTTTATCCTTTAAAACATCAAGCAGGGTATTATAAAATTCAGGACTGGATTTTTGCGGAGTATATTCCATGATATTTTTACCTGTCATTTCCTGTACGCTTGAACCATGAAGTGAGGCTGCTTTTTCGTTAACAAAAATATAATTCAAGTCATTGTCAAAAGCCACAAAAGCATCGGTAGTTCTTTCATATACTTTTTTGATTTCAGCCACTTTTTGTTGAATTTCCAATTCAAGATTTTCTGATAGTTCCTGAAGTTTGTTCTCTGTTATAGTTTTGGCTGTAGTATCTCTAATGATAGAAACGGTGCCGTTATTTTCATTTTTTTCATCATAAACAAGAGAAGTAGATACATTAGCATAAATAACTTTATTATACTTACTCAAATAAATAACATCACCATTCCATCTGGTTTTTTCGTCGATAATATTTCTTATTTCTTCAAGTGAACGATTGGTTGTTTTTGTTTGTAAAACATCTTTTAATCTTTTACCCATTACTTCCTGTTCGGTATAACCAAATAAGTCTGCTGCATTTTTATTCCATGAAGTAATATTATATTGACTGTCGGTAGTAATTACCGGATCATATAAATTGCTGATCAGCGCTGTATTGAATTTTAAATCTTTTTCTCTTTTAATTTGTGTTTTGAATCCTTTATTAAAAACATACAATGTAGTTCCCGAAGCAAAAAGCAAAACAATGACCAATAAAAAATAATTTAATTTTCTTTTATAAACAAGGTCTTCGTTTATTATACTATAATCATTGATGAGTTTAATTTGTTCATTTTCCAGAAAGTTGATGCCGTTTTTTATTTCGTTCATTAATACGAGTCCTTTTTCTTTTGACACAAAAGCATCAGTAGAATCATCGCCATAGATTCTTCTCATTTTAATAATTTCATTTGAAAACTCAACTTTCTCCTTAATAAGTAGGATTAATCTTTCCTTCAATGATGATTTAAAGAAGTTCAATCTTATAAAGCTTGTATCTGAATTGATATTATTTAGTGCTTTGTTATAATCAATAAGAAAACTTTCTTTCCCGGAAATCACATAGCCGCGTTCGCCACTTTCTATGGATTGGATATCATTCAAAATATTTTGAGTCTTATTGAGTTTAGTTATGGCCTCTTTTAATTTAGCTTTTTCTGTATGAGTTTTCTGGATATTCAGGTAAGAAGCAATCAATATCATTATAAAGCAGGCAATCGATACAAAATAGATTGTGTAAACATTTTTTCTGGTTTTGAGTAATTCCATTTTTTAATTGGCTTTTAAAAAAGAAGAGAAATTCCTATTGCTGCAAATGTTTGCAATAGCAATTTTAAGTTAGGCAATTTATGCCATTTTTGTTGTACCATACATTTCATGAAGGCTAGAAATTGAACACTAGTCACTAGATTAATTCTTATTCAGCAGCCTATCTAGCCTATCCAGCCTATCCAGCTTTATCTAGCCTATCCAGCTATTACTTATATTAATGCAATAAAAAAACCCCGAAAAATCGGAGTTTAGTATGTTGGCTTCAGATTATTTTACTTAGTGCATAGGATTTTGGAAGCCATGGTTTTTTTCTTAGGATTTGGATATTGGGTTTGTTGGTTTCAGAGATATTGGATGTTTTGCTTTTTTCTTGATATAAAGATATGGTGCTGTATCTGCTGATGCTATTTATTTTGCCAACTGTTTTTAAAATTTGGTTGAATTACGTGTAATGCTTAAGTGGTGTTACGTAGAGAGGAATGAAATATGTAAAATAAGGAAGAAGACTTGGTAATTTTCATTGGATTTGCAAGCTCAATCTCGTGTCTACCATGAATTAAAATGCTACGACTTTTTAAATAATAATAAAAATGGAGTTTTTATTCATTTTACATTTCTAGTGGCCTCGCCTAGAATCGAACTAGGATTTGGAGCTTCGGAAACTCTTGTACTATCCATTGTACTACGAGGCCTATAAAAAACATTTGGCGTTTGGTGTTTGGCGTTAATTGTTCAGTTGATTATCTATTTCTGTTTGGAACATATGGGCTTTAAAATATTCTACATTTATAAACGAAAAACACCAAACGCCGAACACCAAACAAAAATCTACTTCCCAAAATTCTGAATATTCGTACCAAATATTTTTACGGCAATCGCTAGCAATATTACACCAAAGAATTTTCTTAAAACAATCAATCCTGCAGGCCCTAAAATATTACCAATCCATTTTAATGATTTTAATACAACATAAATAATAACCAGATTGATTAAAATGCCAAAAAAGATATTGATGTCTTCGTAATCTGCTTTAAGAGACATAATAGTAGTTAAAGTTCCTGATCCGGCAATTAATGGAAAAGCAATTGGAACCACGCTTCCGCTTTGAGGATTATTGTCTCCTTTAAAAAATTCTATTCCTAAAATCATTTCTAATGCAATCACAAATATTACAATAGAGCCGGCAACAGCAAATGATTTGTTATCGAGCCCCAGCAAATTTAAAAACTGCTCCCCTAAAAAAAGAAAAAGTATCATCAAAGCACCGGAAGCGATAGTTGCCTGCGTGCTTTTAATATGCCCGCCCATTTTTTCGCGCAATGAAATTAATACAGGTATAGACCCTAACATATCAATCACTGCAAATAAAGTAAATGTAACGGTGAGGATTTCTTGTCCGATTATTTTGCCAAGATTGAACATAGCTCTATTTTCTTTAAAGATAATTCCTTTACACAATCAGCGAAAAAAAAGATTATAAATTAAATCTTATTCCACCCGAGCCATTTAAACCCATGGTATTATAACCATAAACTTCTGTGTATTGAGTATTTAAAATGTTTCTCAGGTCTGCAAATAAAATAATTTTCGATTTCGGAATTGTATAATCAGCATAAATGTTGCAAAGCGTATAACTTTTTAGTGTTACAATAGTTGGTGGGTAGGTGTAAAAATTAAGATCCGTTCTGGATCCTGTATACTGAAGTGATACACTGCAAAAAATATTTTTGATGAGACGTGATGACCATTGCAAACTAAATGAATGTTTTGGTCTGCGATATAAGTTATTAAAACTGGTGTCTTTTCCATTTTCCAGAGTTGTAATTTTTCCATCCACAAAACTGTAAAATAATTTCACGGAAGTATTTTTTCCTATTTGATAACTGCCTTCAATATCAGCACCATAATCCTTTTGTTTGTCCAGATTGATGTACACATAAGCATAAGTAACCGGATCGGTTACCACAACGATGCCGTCATTTACGTTTCTGTCAAATAAAGTGATGCGGCCACTGAATTTATTATTTTTGGAAAAATATTGAATGCCTCCTTCAAATGTAAGTGCCGTTGTAGGCTTTAAATTTACATTTCCAATCTCCGAATACAATTGATATAAAGAAGGTGTTTTATATGCCGTAGAGATGTTCGCAAAAAATTTAAATTTCTTATTCAATAAAAATGACGGATTGAAATTATAAACAAAATTATTTCCATAAGCAGAATGATGATTGAAACGTCCGCCCAAATCTATATTCAATCCTTTATTCGAATTGTAAATCAGTGCTGCATAAACTCCTGATTGATTTTGTTTCAAACTGTCTTTTCCTAACACCTCACTATAGGGTCCGTAAAATCCACCAACCGAATAAAAAGACTGATCACTGTTCGAACTTCTTAAATCTATTCCTGCAGTTAGTTTTATATTTTTACTGATAGGATAATAAATATAAGCATCGGCAAAATGTTCGTTTCCTAAATAAATTCCTTTGTTGTAAATATCATATCCATTTCTGCTTTGGGTTGAATCATCTGTAAAGTTTCTGTCGCTTTTATTATAATTATACAAAACATTCAAATGTATTTTTCCAAAATCAAATGCATTTTTAATACCCAATTGTAAATTGGTATTGTTACTGGTTAAATCCAATTCATCTACAAAAGCATTTTGATCGTAACGCTGTTTAAATTTTGAAAATCTGAAATAAGGCTGCAATATTATTTTACTTGTGGGTTTGTAAGAGAATGATTCATATAAATTATATTGCGCGTAACCATCTTTATCATCATTCTTTGGAATCAAAGAGGTATCAGTAGCTTCATTGATTCCATCGGTTTTACAAAAGGAGTAACTGATATTGTAATCAAACTTTTTTCCACTACCCGAAAGCGTGGCATTTCCTTTTCGAGTATTATAACTTCCATAACTGAACATTCCATTTACAGCGCTTTCGTTATTTGCTGGTTTCTTTGTAAAAATATTTATCACTCCTGCAATTGCATCGGCACCATATAAAGTAGATTGACTTCCTTTTAAAATTTCAATTCTTTCCACATTGTCAATGGTAAGTAATCGAATATCGAAATTACTTCCGATGCCTGATACATCATAAACAGGAACTCCATCCAGCAGAATCAAAGTGTAGTCAACTTTTGCGCCTCTTAAATAAATGCTTTTGTCTTTTCCTGCGTTACTATTGGC